>NZ_CP041331.1:300000-600000 GCF_013394165.1 Pseudoalteromonas sp. Scap06
TTTGTCTTCTTCTAGTGCGCGATCGAGTGTTTTACGCTCCCACGGTTTTAAACCTTTTAAAAATTTGTTGTACGAATTACGTTCTTTATTGGTAACCGTAAAGCGATCGTTTTCGTCATAAAAATCGGTTACATCTGGGTTTTTCTCAACCCAGGTTTTTTTACCTTCAGCGCGATTACGCTCAACAAATAATGAACTTGGCTTATTCGCTTCAATATCACGTAAACGCTTAAAGTCGATATCAGGGTTTTTGGTGTCTAACCGTAATTGATATACTTTATCAAGCGAGATATCAACATGGTCTGTAGTGTAAAACCAACCACGCCAGAACCAATCTAAATCAACACCTGACGCTTCTTCCATAGTACGGAAAAAATCAGCCGGAGTAGGGCGCTTATATTTCCAGCGCTGAGCATACTCTTTAAACGCAAAATCAAATAATTCACGACCAAGAATAACTTCACGTAAAATATTTAATGCAGCAGCTGGTTTAGTATAGGCATTAGGCCCTAAACGAAGCACACTGTCTGATTGCGTCATAATAGGCACTTGAGTTTCAGACTTCATGTACGCCACAATATCACGTGGCTCAACACCCCATGGAATGGTCGGATCCCATTCACGTCCAGCAACACCATCTAAAAAGCTATTTAAACCTTCATCCATCCAGGTCCACTGACGCTCATCTGAGTTTACAATCATAGGGAAATAAATATGCCCCACTTCGTGGATAACAACCCCGATTAAAAAGCGCTTTTCTGCTTGAGAATAAGTACGTGTGCCATCGTCTTGTAAATCTGTACGTGGACCATTAAAGGTGATCATTGGGTATTCCATACCCCCTACTGGGCCATTAACTGACTGTGCAGTTGGGTATGGGTAATCAAATGAATATTTTGAATACACTTCCATGGTATGCACCACAGATTCCGTTGAATATTTCTTCCATAAATCGCCACCTTCTTTAGGGAAAAACGACATCGCCATAACCAATGGTTGCTCATTCCCCCCTTGTTGGTAACCTTTAGCATCCCACATAAATTTACGTGACGACGCCCATGCAAAATCACGAACATTTTCAGCTTTAAAGTGCCACGTTTTTGTTTTGTCTGTACCGGCTTTTTCGTTTTCGAGCGCTTCTTCTTCAGTAACTACAAATACAGGACGTTTTGCTGTTTCAGCTTTTTTTAAACGCTTGCGCTGAGTACTAGTTAAAACAGAGCTTGGGTTATCAAGCTTACCGGTTGCCGATACAATATGATCTGCAGGAACCGTAATTTCAACGTCGTAATCGCCAAATTCTAAGGTGAATTCACCACTGCCTAAAAATGGCTTGTTGGTCCATGCTTCGTAATCAGTATACGCAGCTAAACGAGGGAACCACTGTGCCACTAAGAAAATATCGTTACCGTCTTCTTCAAAGTGCTCATAACCTGCACGTGCACCTACCGCATCTTCTTCAACGAGGTTAAACGCGAAGTCCATACTAAACTCAACATCTTTACCGGGCTTTAGTGGCGTGTTTAAATCTATACGCATTAGAGTATCAACAACCGTTACACGCAGCGCTTTACCATCTTCATCTTTAACATTGCTAATGGTGTAACCTAGCTCATTGTCGTTCATAAACTGCTGACGACGTAAATCACCTAAACTTAATTTAGCAGGCTTAGCATCAGGCTCGTTTTGTAGGGTACTTTTAAAAGTTTGCGTGGTTTCTGCTATCGAGTCATTTTTAAAAATGTTTTGGTCAAGTTGAAGCCATAAATATTTGAGCGTATGCGGTGAGTTATTTTTATATTCAATTGTTTGACTCCCCGTTAAACGACGCTTTTGCTCATCAAGCTTTACATCAATATCGTAATCAACCCGTTGTTGCCAGTAATTTTCTGCAGGTGCACCTGCGGCACTGCGGTAAACATTAGGGGTAGGCAAAGCTTCGTCTAGTTGACGAAACTTATCAACATAACTGCCTTTAGTCTGTTCAACAGATGAGGCCATCACAGAGCTCGCCATTGCCAAAGGCAATACAAATGCACTCAATGTAAATAAATTTTTCTTCATTGTTAATCCTGATCGATTTTAGTGACGCTACTGTGACAAATTTACAGCTAAGCTTCAATAAAATAGCGATAAAACCCTACTTTTATAGGGTGATATTCCACACCTTTATGTAAATATAAAAAACACGGTTTTACACAACAACATTTAACTAAATTGTTTAGCAATTTACATAAAAAACTAAGCTGTAAAGGGGGTTTACAAAATAGGCTGAGTATCACTAAAAGTAGAGATAAAATGAAAAAACACAGCTATTTTCATTAAAAATACTAAAAAACGCAGTTTTAGGTTGATCTTTACTATGGTTTGTAATTAGAATCGCCCACTTTTTTAATTTGAGGGTACTTTTTTAGTGTTTCTCTCAAATATTTTTTGTTCTAACTAGTCGTATTAAGTGTGGTGAGTTTATGGATTTTTATGTCCTAAAAAAGCAGCAAAAACTAATTGCAATACCAGCAGACGTGCAAAATTGTAAGCAGTATATTAACTCAGGCTACCTGTATATTGATAAAGTGGCTGCTTGTAATGAAACAAACGCACTAGCAGTATTACAGGCAAAAAAAGCAAAAGCATTAAAGTGGCCTTTAACAATTGCGCTTGCTGCTTTGCCGGTTATTTTTATTGCTTGGTATACTTTAACCTAAAGCGATACTTGCATCTTTAATTGCCTTGGGTATATTGGCGCTCTTATGGTTTTTTAAGAGCGCAAAATGAAAGTTCTTCACACTTCAGACTGGCACTTAGGTCAGCAATTTTATGAACATGATCGCCGTCATGAACATCATGCTTTTTTCTCTTGGTTATTAACCACCCTCGTTAGCCAACAAATCGATTTATTGCTTGTTGCGGGCGATATTTATCATACTGCCACCCCCAGTGCTAGCGCCGAAAACCAACTCTATCAATTTATAAAAAATGCCAAAGCACAGTGCCCACAATTACATGTGGTCATAATTGCCGGCAATCATGACTCTGCTAATCGTATTTTGGCTGCTCAGCCCTTATTAGCCCAGTTTGATACCCATGTTGTAGGCCGGTTTGATCCCGCCAATCCAAATGACGTGGTAATAACAATTAATAATAACGACAAACACGCTGTAGTAATCGCTATGCCGTTTTTACGAACCAGCGATATAAGTACGCTTAGCCAGAGCGAGGATGGCCCAAGTTACGCACAAGGCGTTGCTAAAGCTTACCAACTAGCATTTGAACATGCATTAACACTTACCAATGAAAGTACACCTTTAATTGTTATGGGTCACTTACATGCCAAAGGTGGAAATATTTCTGGTGATTCTGAGCGTAACTTAGTCATTGGCGGTGAAGAGGCCATTTCAGCGTCAGTATTTGGTAAGCATGCCAATTACGTAGCGCTAGGGCATTTACACAAAGCACAGTTAGTGGCTAAAAATGAGTACATTCGCTACAGCGGTACACCTATTCCAATGTCGTTTTCAGAAAGGAAATATACCCATCAAGTCAACGTGGTTGAGTTTAACGTACAAAAAGACCAACCGCTAAGCACCACTGTAAACCCCCTTTACATTCCTAGGCTCGCTGAAGTAATTGTATTACCCGAGGGGGAGTGCGTCCCTTTAGCCAAGCTATGCGAGCAAATAAAAGCACTCGATACACAACAATACGAAATAGCGCCATATTTACGAGTAAAGCTAAAATCCAGTGATATTGACACCACTTTTCGTGAACAAATTGAACAAGCACTAAAAGGCAAGCAGGTTAACTTTTGTGGTATAGAACGGGTACGCGATCAGCAAGTGAATAATTCTTCAGAAACGGTATTTGAGGATTTAAGCTTTGTGGAAATGCTCAACCCAATTAATTTGCTCGAACAAGCCTTTAATAACGACAAAGATATGGCTGGCGAAACTGTTCCCAGTGAATTAAAAGCACTATTAACCAACGTTATTGATGAACTTGAACAGGAGCAGCTACTATGAAAATAACCGCCGTGCGTATTCATAACTTAGCCTCCATTGCTGATGCCGAAATCGACTTTTTAGCATCCCCACTCAAAGACGCAGGTTTATTTGCCATTACAGGTGACACCGGCGCGGGAAAAAGTACCGTACTTGATGCCATTTGTTTAGCGCTTTATACGAAAACTGCTCGTTTGAAAGGCGACAAAGGTAACCTAATTGATTTTAACGGCGACAACATAAAGCTTAACGATGCCCGCAATTTATTGCGCCGTGGGAAATGGGAAGGCTATGCGGAAGTGGACTTTAGCGGGCAAAATCAGCAACTTTATAGAGCACGCTACAGTATTCAACGCACGCATAAAAAAGTAACCGGCAAACTAAAAGTAGCCGAGCATACTTTGCATAGCTTACCTGATGAAACCTTAATTGCCGAAAAAAGCAACACCATCAAAGCCATTGAAAATAAAATAGGCCTCACTTTTGAGCAATTCTCCCGTGCAGTGCTACTAGCACAACATGAGTTTGCCGCCTTTTTAAAAGCCACCGGCGATGAGCGCGCACAACTTTTAGAGTGCCTTACTGGCACCGATAAATTTAGTCGAATTGGCCAACGTATATTTGAGCGTAATAAAGCAGTTAAAGATAAATTTGAATTACTAACAGCCAGCTTAGCCAGTTATGCGTTATTGTCTGATGAAGAGCTAAGTGAGAAAAAACAAACTCTTGATGAACTTAAAAAACAAACTGAACACATAAAAACAACGTTGGCCAGCACAGAGCAGGGTGTTAATTGGTATAAACAAGCACACAGTTTAGAGCAAGCATTAATAGCGGCTCAACAAAACGAGCAACAAGCAAGTGATGCACTAAATGCGGTTAAAGCACAAAGTGAGCAAGCAAAACAAGCACAAAGTGCGCTTGAAATTAAAGACAATCGCCAGCGCTTTAAAAGCTTAACGGTGCAAAACAGCCAGTTAAATTCGCAAATAAAGGAATTAAACGCGCTGGATCATGCCGCGCTTATTAATGAACAAGCAAGTAAGGTTAAAAAACAACAAAGCGACTTAGCAACAGCAAAACAACAAAAACAAACGGCTGAGCCACTGATTACAAAGGCACGTGAGCTCGACAGTCAATTAGCTATTTTTACGCAAAGTATAACAAGCCTGACACAACAAAAAGCCAAAGAGCAGCAGCAATTAAGCGAATTACAACAGCAGTTACAACAAAATAAACTCAGCGTAGAACAGGCAACAACACAAAGTGCTCAGCATCAGCAATGGTTACAGGAAAACAATCAACTAAAGCCATTGGCCACTGATTGGAACTATTTTAATCACAGCTTTAAGCAGTTTTTTAATACTACAACGCAATTAAAAATACTCGAGCAACAAAAGCAAGCAACTACTTTGCAGCTAAGCACACTCGCTACCAAGCTTAATGAGCAAAATAAACAGCTTGAACATGCAGAGCAAGTGCTAAGCACTGAAAAACAAAACCTAAATAAACTCACCCAGCAGCAAGAGCAATTTAATATTGAGCAGTGCGATAATCAGCTTAAAAGCATTGATTATTTAAAAGATCAGCGAGCGCGTTATAAGCAATTTAATCAAGAACTAAAGCACACAGTGCAGCAACAAAGTACTACAGCAGAAAAGCTAACTCAGAGTGAACAAACTAACATCACACTGCGTGAGCAATTAAGCAGTAAAGAGCAAGCACTTAAACACGCCGAGCAATCGCTTAATCAAGCACGGCTGCGTGCGAGTGAACATGTTGAACATTTACGCGCACAACTACTGCCTAATGAGGCATGTGCGGTTTGTGGAGCCACTGAGCATCCGTTTGCAAACAATCAAAGCCAACCTTTTAATAACTTAATAACCGACTTTGAAAATACTTATACTGGCGCTAAGCAGCAGCACTTAGATGCACAAACTCAGCTACATCAACATCAAACGCAACATGCTGTTTTAGTCGCTGAGCATAAGCAGCAAAGCCAAGCGATTGCTGATGCCCAAGCCAAAATGTTGGACATTAAAAACACCATGCAAGCGGCTAAAACAGATCTTAATGACTTGAGCGTTGAGCAGCTTGATGACACCCATAAACAATTAAGCGAGCAAAAAGCGCAGTACTTTTCAGCACAAAAACAACAAAACCAGTTGCAAGAAACGGTTAACCAACTGCAAAACACGGCTAAAAAAGAACAGACTGCTCAGCAACAATTAAATACCCAGCATGTTGAACTGAACAATCAGCTCACCATGCTTAATAATAAGCACCAGGAATTGCTCAGCCAACGCGAAGCACTTATAAGTGAGCTGAATTCTCATTTTGAAAACAGTCAATTTTGGCAAACATTGCAAACCGGCGCGTTAACGCTAAGCGAGCTAGGTGAGCAAGTAGAGCAGTATCAACATCAGCAACTACAACTTGAGCAAACTCAAAAGCAATTAGACAGCGCTAATTTACAGCTGCAGCAACTAACTCCCCTTATTACTAAAGCTGAGCAGCAAATTAGCACGCTCAACGACGATTTAACTAAAGCACAGCAACAACACAACAATACTCAGCAACAGCGCTTAGCGTTAATCGATAACCAAACGATTAGCGCTGATGATTATCAGGTTCAGCTGAATAGGCAAGTAGAGCAGTGCCAGAGTGAATTAAATCAGAGTCAACAGGCACACGATAGCGCCGTAAAACAGCGCGATGAGCACGCTATTACGCTTAAAAACCTTGAGCAGCGCTTCGCCGATAACAGCCAAGAGCTAGCCACACTTGAAACACGCTATAGTGCTTGGTTTGAAGAATTTAGCGCGCTTTATGCTGATATTAGCCATCAGCAAATCGAGGTGCTACTGGCTATAAGTAATGACGATATTAAAGAGCAGCTAAAGCATAGCGAGCAGTTATCTCAAGCATTAGTTGATGCTCGTGCCGCGCTAAAACAACAGCAAAATACCAATGAGCAGCATCAGCAAAATAATAAGCCAGCAAACAGCGAAGCACAGTTAATTGAGCAACAAACTCAATTAACTGTGCAGCAAACACAATTACAAAATAACTTACTTACGATTAATACTGCCATCGAGCAGCACAACCAAAATGCTAAAGCTCTTGAGGGCAAGCAGGCTGAGCTAAGCAAACTTAAACAACAAGTAGAACAATGGCATTTACTTAATAAAGTGCTCGGTGATGCAACCGGCAAAACAATGCGTAATTTAGCGCAAACACAAACACTAAAAATATTGCTACATTATGCTAATAGCCATTTAAAAACGCTGAATAAGCGTTACGAACTCACAGCAATAGCTGATTCACTTGATATAGCGATTATTGACCGCGATATGGCCGATGAACAACGTTCTGTAAACACACTCTCTGGGGGAGAATCGTTTTTAGTATCGTTGGCACTTGCATTAGGGCTGGCCTCTTTATCTTCAAACAAAGTGCAAATTAACTCGTTATTTGTTGACGAAGGCTTTGGTACACTAGATAGTGAAACACTTAGTATTGCAATGGACGCGCTAGATTCACTGCAAGCGCAAGGTAGAAAGGTCGGTGTGATTTCACATGTAAGTGAAATGAGCGAACGCGTTGCAACGCAAATTCATGTCGCTAAAAAACCGGGTGGATACTCCACCATAAACGTAATTTAAGGAAATAGTATGCCCACTTTTACAGGCGAAGAAGCACAAGAGTATGATAACCGTATTACCCGTTTAGTCCCAGGTTACGAGCTATTACATCAACTAACCAACGCACAGCTAAGCGCTACGTTAACTGATAACGCCCATATTTTAGTGGTAGGCGCAGGCACAGGTAAAGAAATCGCAGCGCTGGCGAATATTAATTCTACATGGCAGTTTACCGCTCAAGATACCTCGGCCGACATGTTAGCCATTGCTAAGCAACGCTTTATAGAGCAAGGTATTGATGCACGTATCAGCATTGAGTGCCAACCAGTAGATAAATTAAAAGTTAAAGCCGACGCGGTATTATGTTTATTGGTGATGCATTTTGTTGAAGATAACGGCGATAAGAAGCAGTTATTAAAGGGGATTAAAAATAATCTTAAAAAATCTGCACCAGTATTTATTGCTGATTTAATGCGCCCAGAAACCACGTTTGAACGAGAGGCACAACTTAATACATGCAAAGAGCTTGGCCTTAGTGAAGCAGGAAAAACGCAAATGGCACATAACTTAGAGCGTGAGTTTTACCCGCTTGATCGGATGCGTTTTAGTGAGTTACTTAATGAATGTGGCTTTGGCATTCCAAAACTGTACTTTAAAGCACTTGGTTTTAGTGGGTACGTGGTATAAATTTTTTGCAAAAAAAAAGCTAATATCGTATTGATATTAGCTTTATCGCTTAACGTTAGTTTAGCGTGGTGAGTGCGCTATAAAGCCCACTCCCTTTAAATTAGATGCAAACGATGTTTTCAGCTTGCGGGCCTTTTTGACCTTGAGTTACGCTAAACTGTACTTTTTGGCCTTCAGCTAAAGTTTTGAAACCGTCGCCTGAAATTGCACTGAAATGTGCGAAAACGTCTGGGCCAGACTCTTGCTCAATAAAACCAAAACCTTTAGCTTCGTTGAAAAATTTTACAGTACCAGTAGTTGTATTAGACATAATAATATCCTAAAAAAATAAATAAAAAATTGCCTTAAAATAGGCGTTTAACAGGAAGAAAACAAACATTTAACTTGAGGATATCGCGAAGGATTATTACTAATAACAACGTGGTACTTACAAATAAACTGGGCTTTCTATCAACCCGATGGCAAGCAGAATAACAGCAATACAGTTTATAACAAGCTTTATTTATACTTTATTTTTATATACAACTGTAAAGCCTCTCATAATAGGCTTTACAGCGTCCTCGGCTTAACTTTTTAAACTTCGTGTTAAAACGTAACCTGTTAAAAGTGCAAATTACGCGCTCTTACAATATCTTTCATTACAATGGTTGAGGTTAAACGTTGTACACCTGGTAGGGCTGATAGCTTGTCATCGTAGAGTTGCTGAAACGCGGCTAAATCTTTAGTAACGACATGTAACAGGTAATCAGGTGTACCGAATAGCCGCTGAGCATTGGTGATCTGAGGAATAGCATCCACTGCTTGCTCTAATTTGCTTAACGACACTTTATCGCCCTCTTTAATAGTAATAAATACTAACGCAGAAAAGTTTAAACCCACTTTCTCAGGTGATATTTCGGTGCGGTAACCCACAATTGCTTTGCTTTTCTCAAGCTCTTTAACACGGCGGTGACAGGGCGACACGCTTAGCCCAACACGATCAGCCAATTCAGAGAGGGTAAGTCTGCCATCGACTTGTAATTCAGCAAGAATTTTCCTATCCATGGTATCCATAGTTAATTATTTCCTAAAATGAACGCTTATATTAGTAAAATACAGTAACTTTTACTCATCAGAAAGAAATAAAATAGTTACTCACTTATTTTAGGTTATAGCGCTATGGATATTAATATTATTTTTTCTTTTTGGCTGGTATCAATTTTGTTTGTTCTCACCCCTGGTGCAGATTGGGCTTATACAATTAGCGCAGGAATAGCAGGCGATAAAATTGTTCCTGCGGTGTCAGGGTTAATACTTGGGCATTTAATGGCCAGTTTAATTGTGGTGGTAGGGTTAGGTGCGCTATTAGCATCGCATGCTATTTTTATAAAGCTGTTAACCTTGTTCGGCGCTTTATACATAATTTGGATTGCCGTATCACTATACCGATTTCCTCCCATGCCTGCAGCCTATAACGATGGCCAACAACACACCTCAGACACGCCTATAAAGTGGATGAGAAAGGGCTTTATCATTAGTGGTTTAAACCCTAAAGTAATGCTGTTATTTTTAGCCTTGTTACCACAGTTTGTGTTGCCAACTTTATCGTTTTCTATCACTGAACAATTGCTGGTACTGAGTGTAATTCATTTAGTAGGCTGTGCGTTGGTGTATTGGTTAATAGGGATAAGTGCCAGAAAAATCCTTAGTAACAATCCCGCATTGTCGCTTAAGTTTGGGCGTGCATCGGCATGTGTACTGTTTATTTTGGGCTCACTAATGCTAGTTGATAGCGCACAAAAACTAACTCACGTCGTGTAACAGTAGCAAAAAAGAAAGTGGCTTATCTTAGCTGAGCCACTAATTCACTCAAACGGGCAATTTTAATATTACTCAGCTGCCTATAATCAAAATAGGGGCACACAATAATATTCTGGCTTTTATCTATAGCAAACTCATCATCAAGCCAATCAAATTGGGCGTTTAATTTACCTTGTTGTATTAAGTTTTTAGCGTGAGTTCGCCCAGCAATAATGTGCAACTGGTTTTTATGCTCAGTGAGCACAGGCGCACTAAAGAGTAATGCAGTCCCGCTATGCTGCTGTAACAACAGCTCATCTCGATATGCTTGCCAGCTCACTGCTTGTTTAGCAAATGAGTAATACTCGCTTGGCAGCGCAAATAACACTTTAGCGTACACATTAAAGACTTTTCGCCAGCCATTGCCACAGTGCTGATTTATACTGTTTATTTGCCCACTAACCACAGGCTCTAGCTGCTCTAGTGTTTCAAAGTAGGGCATAGGGGGCGCTTTTGCGACATACACAGCAACTCTAAATGAGTCATCACCTAACCCTATTAACTGGCTGCTCACCTTAACTACTCTTATTTTGCGCTAAAATACGGTCAAGGTTGTTAGCAAAGTTTTGTCTGTCACTTTGGCTTAACGGAGGCGGCCCACCACTCATTTCTACGCCGCTTGAGCGCATAGTATCCATAAAGTCGCGTACATTTAGTAAGGAGCGAATGTTTTCAGTGGTGTAAAGCTCACCGCGCGGATTAAGCGCTTGGCCGCCGTTATCAATCACTTCGCTAGCTAGCGGAATATCTCCAGTGATCACTAAATCACCCTTTTCAACTCGTTTAACTATTTCATCATCAGCCACATCAAAGCCTGATGACACTTGCAGTCGGCTAATAAATTTTGATGGTGGAATGCGCATGGCATGATTTGCAACCAGTATTGTTTCTGTATGCGTACGCTCTGCAGCTCTAAATAAAATTTCTTTTATTACCACCGGACAAGCGTCAGCATCAACCCAAATTTTCATGCTAAGTTCTTTAAATTGCTTTAGTATTAGAGCGATCCTATAGCAATTTCTAAAGAAAAGGAAACAACATGAAACTCGCTTTTAAAACCGCATTATTTATTACTGCTATGTTTTTACTCAGTGCCTGTACCAGCGCACCGGAAGGAATAACCCCTGTTAAAAACTTTGATTTAGAAAAGTACCAAGGCAAGTGGTATGAGATAGCACGATTAGACCACTCTTTTGAACAAGGGATGGAACAAGTAACAGCCACCTACTCAATTAACGATGATGGAACGGTAAAGGTATTAAACAAAGGATTTATTAGCAAAGATCAGCAGTGGGACGAAGCCGAAGGCTTAGCTAAATTTGTAGAAAACACCGATACAGGGCATTTTAAAGTGTCATTTTTTGGGCCGTTTTATGGTGCCTATATTATTTTTGAGCTCGACCAACCTGATTATCAATATGCCTTTATTACCAGTTATAGCAAAGATTACTTATGGTTTTTATCACGCACACCAACAGTAAGCAAAGAGCTTAAGCAGCACTTTTTAAGCCAAGTAAAGGCGCTTGGGTTTGCAACTGACGAAATTATTTGGGTAAATCAAAAACCGCTGTAAAGGGGGTTTACATGAGAGTATGACAAATAACCTTAGCTGTAATAAAACGATCACCTTACTGTAAGGTAAGTTAAATAAAGCAAGGCTATATTAGCCGCATCTGCAAATAGACAGGCAGGTGAAGACATAATGACAATCCCCCTTTTTTAATTGGCAAGCCTGATGGCTTGCCATTTTTTTCCGCAATTTAGCCTATTTTTTGGGATCAGGTTTTTACTAACTAAAGCCCATTTAAACCAAAAAATAACGTACTCATGGCCAATATTACTAATATGAGTAAGTTAAAAAGTTTAGTTAACCTCACCAAAAAGCTATAAAAAATCATTACAATTAAAGCACTTAACGTCATATAGCCACAAAATTGCAAACCACCATAACCTTTTAATTCGTTAACACATAACAGTAAACTTAGTAAAATACTGATCCAAGCAACACTCAATAAAACCAAACGCTGCTGTTGAGTAGGGCGCTTATTAAAAACATCCTTAAAATGATTAAACTTAGCCAGCGCAAAGCAGTTAAAAGCCAGCAAACATAAACTAAAAGGAAGCAAGGCAATCATACTTTTTGCTCCTGAGTATTTATTGGAGTTGGTTTTTTAGCTTGCAGAGCAGTACGTAATTTTTCGGTTTGTAACAAAAACAGCAAACCAATTGCTAGAAAAAGACTGTCAAACATAAATAATGCCCACTGCTCGTTACGCAAGTAACTGAATATATTACCCTCTGTTGTTATCGCATTAACAAGTGGCACACTAAAGCAAGCAATACTGTTTATGGCAGCCATCACACACCACTGCAACTTGTCACGCTTTACAAAGGCAATGATGAACACACATAGCCAAGTTAAAAAGAAAGCGAGTATTTCTTTATCCGAGCGCTCAGCAACCTGTTTACTGAGTAAACGATTAGCCAAAAAGAAAGCCGATGTAGCCAAGGGTAGTCCCATCAATGTTCCTAGATTTAACCCTTCAACGAGCTTTAGCCCCCAAGATGGCTGAGTATTTTTTTTCATTCTTTCGCGTAAGCGCTTAGCCCACATTATGCAGCCTGTCGCTATCATTATGCAGCCGGCAATGCCGCCTAAAAAATATAAAACACGTAATAATGGTTCTGCTAAACGCCCAGTATGCATTGAGTTTAATGATTCATATAGCGCCTTACTGCCAGTGAGTTCATCATCAGTTTGAGCAACAAGTTCACCACTCGCTCCGCTAAAAATTAAACGGGGTGATTGATCCCTTAATGTTTTACCAGGGCTCACCAAAACCATAATAGTTGCAGCGGCTTTATTCGGGTTATTAATAATTACCCGAGTTATATCAGCCTCTGGCCACTTAGTATAAACCTGATCTAAAACAGTATTGATAGGCACTAAAGGTGCAGTACCTTGCAATGATTCTGTTACAGGACTACTTGGCGAAACATCATTGAAAAAACCACGTATTCCATTTTCATAAACGGTTTGCGCGGGGTAGGGAAATATCATAAATATCAGAGTAATAATGCCGGTATAGGTAATCATTAAATGAAACGGTAAGGCAAATACAGAACTTAAATTATGTACATCTAACCAGCTACGACTGCCTTTATTAGCTCTAAAAACAAACATATCTTTAAAAATGCGTTTGTGAATTACTATCCCTGATATCAACGCAATAAGCATAAATAAACTAGCAAAACAGACAATCCAACGCGCTGTTTTTACATCAATATAATGTAAATCAAAATGCAGGCGATAAAAGAAATTTCCCCCTCGGGTATCTACAAAGGGTGCTAGAGGCTGCATGGTATTTGGATCTATACGGGTGTTTTCAAAAGAGGCTCTGCGCTGCCCTGGCTCTTTTGGCTTAGCATAACCATACGTTAAATAGGGTACACGCTCTTCTGGGAGTGTTATACGCCAATTAGGGGCATTAGGTGCTTGGGTATTTAAATAATCAACGCCGCTTATTATTTGTCGCTTTTGCGCGCCAATACGGTCTGTCTGCTGCTCAATATTATGAATACTTGGCTGATTCCATAAACTAACTTCATCTCTAAAAAAGCTGATGGTGCCTGCAAAAAATATTAAATACAGTAACCAACACACGAGTAAACCTACCCATGTATGTAACCAGGTCATTGAGCGAAAAAAACTCCCTTTCATAACCATCCCTTCATTAACGACAATATAAAAAATTGCACTGCAATACTTAGTAAAATACTGATCCAAACTGTTTTTAACGACTGAAGATAAAAACTATAAATAAACACCAGTGCATAAATTAAAATACTCGCAGACACACTTAAAAGAACCGCGTCAACTTTAGAGACCGGCACCATAACACTTAACAGCGACACACTGACGGCAGTAAAAAAATACCCGCCCACAATGGCGACAAAAAAACGCGATAAAACCGCTAATTCATAGTTAAAGCGCTGCATAAATTGCCATAACATAGAAAAAGCGGGTTTGGGAAAGTCTAAAAGACGGTTAGAGGCCTGCATATACTGCAAATTCCTTTTAAACATAGCTAAAAAAGATGGCGATATTATAACGCCAACAAACACAAAAGATAGTAATTCTTATTTGTATTTGAATGCAGTGATAAGCATTAAATTGAGTTAGTTAAATACTGATCTACATTAAGATTAACAACCAGTAATAAAACAACACGTATAAGGAAAGGCCTTCCTAGATGTGTTGTTGTTACCGACGAAATATATATAGCCGCAGTAAACATCCGTCAGTATATGAAATTAAAATTTAGCTAAAAGCACTTTTTTTAATGAGTTTTTACACAGCCCAAACAGAAGTTTTGATACAAGTAGTTAATAATCAAAGACCTTTTAAACATTAAGTATCCTTCAGATAATCTAGGATCAGTATTTTACTAACAAGGTATAAAATATCGCCTATATAAACCGATTTTTTACTAACTGATTAACTGAGAGAGCTAAAAATGAAGCAAAACGCTGAAAAAACGTGCGTAAAAAATTAAGTTTTATACTTTTAAAGCGGTAAGTTAGTAAAAATCTGATCTTAAATATATGAGTTTAAATTGTAATGACTTTAATCATGCATACGACGATGAAATACAATGAGTAATTTATGCTCAATTAATGAGCATTTCACATACTTCTTGCAGCAGATTTTTTACCGTTTAAGCATAGAGCTTAAGGCAAAAAGCGTTAGTACTGCCTTACATAATAGTTCTAGGAAAATAAATAATGATTGATAAACATCATTATAGGCTCAGCATCAGTTGAACCACTCTGGCCAAACCTAAAACTAAGTCCCACAAGCGTTAAAATAAAATTAGTATCGGTGTTATTTTTCTCGTTGCATTTTCCTGATTAAAATTAATGATTTTGTATCATAAACACCCTAAAAACAGCAACAGCGTTAACAAAAAATTCCTTTTTGATAACAACTGTGTTTAAATCCGAAACAATGGATTGGGGTTCTCCTCTAAACTAACTTGCATGGAAGTAAAAAAATAATAATTTTTAAAAATGGAAAAACTATGAATAAAAAAATCTTTGCAGCTTCCGCTTTACTAGCAATCTCATCAACTTCTTTACTTGCATCTAACCAAACATTTCAAGCAAGTGTAAATGGTTGGACTGAGCCTACTTTTGCAGAGGATAGCGCACTTCACTTTGGTAAAATTCGTTTATCTACAAGCTCAACCTGTACGATGAATAATGCAGGCGTTGTATCGGGTGACTGTGATGCGTCAGATGCAAACATTCAATTAGGTGGAATTACTGTATCTGGTTTAGCGCCAAATTCAGCAATGAATATTACTGTATCTGGAAGCACAGGCACTAACTTAACTTTTGCTCCAGTAACAACGGCTACAGATGGCACAACCAGTGTAACAACTGCTGACAATGTTGCGTCTGCTTTCACTACTGATGCAAGTGCAACAGATATTACTGTTAGTGTATATGGTGATATGACGGTTGATTCTACACTGACAGCGGGCGCTGCTTACACTGTAGATTATACTGTAGATGTGTCTTTCCAATAAGACTATGAAAGCTGAGGCTAACTTACTAAGTTAGCCTCAGTTTATTTTTTTTTGCGTAATTGCGCATTAAAAATAAAATGTGTGGAGCATCGCGCTCCACTTTTTATTATCATGTTGTTGAGTTGTCCCATGATTCTTAAACTTTTTTGTTGGGCTACCCTTTGCCTAACTCTTTTACTACCTGAAATTTGTAATGCCAACCTTGCGTTGTCTGAATACCGTTTATACTTTGATGGGCGTACTAAAAATAATTCACTACTTATCCGCAATACCTCTAATAAAAATCTCGATTTTAAACTTGTTGTTACCCATAAAGATATGACCGAAGAAGGAGCGCTTATAGATGTTACCCCACAACAAGTTGAAGGGCGCTCTGCCAAAAACATGCTAAGGTTTTCACCACGTCGCGGTACTATTGCACCCAAAGGGATGCAAGCTATCAGAATGACCGTTCGCAAAAAAGCCGAGCTTGCTGTTGGCGAATACAGAGCGGTGCTTAAAATCATAGCCTCTGAATCACAAAACCTTGACGCTGATGGAATAAGTATTAGGCCTAAAGTTGCTTACAGCGTGCCTGTTATTGTTCGTCATGGCCAATTAGAGGCTGACTCAGAATTAATAAACCCGCAATTAATTACTCAAAATGGGCGCCCGACTCTAACATTTTGGCAAACACTCACAGGGAATCGCTCTGTGTATGGAAACTTTGAATTAGTTGATGAGAATAATGTAATGGTTGGTGAAATAGCCAATGTGGCCGTTTATACCCCTCTATCTCGTCGCAAGGTATACATCACTTTACAAGCCCCAGTAACTGGGCCTTTGACACTCAACTACAAAGAAAACGAACTTTATGGCGGTAAAATAGAGTTAGCGATTCCCATTAATATCAAATAAAAATGCTACACATTAATGCCTTATACTACGGTATAACGGCTCGCTTGTTACTTTGTACATTACTGTTAATTGCACCCAAAGCAATCATCGCAAAGCAGTTACCGACTCTTTATCAATGGCCTATTGATGAGGAGTCTTTTGTGATTATAAATGTCAGGGTAAATGGGCGCTCAGTTGTCTCTGATTTAGAAGCTTACTATTCAAAATCAAATAAATTGCTATTGCCCATAAGCGCCCTGAAATCGACTATGGGAATTAGCTTAAATGTGTCACAAAATACACTGGCTGCTAAAGTTGACGCAAGTGAGCTGGTTCTCAATGCTGAGCTTTCCTCAACTTTAGCCCCCTCAGAAAATGTTTCATTGTGGGCTGTCGATGACTACGACCACTATGTTGATTTATCCGTCATAAATACACTTTTAAATACCGACTCGCGCTTTGATTACTCACTGATGCAGGTTTCATTTTCTAGTAGCTTGCTTACTTATAATAACAACCAAGTAACGAGTGGTATTACAAAACAAATTAAGTCCAAAGCACTGCAATACGACCACTTTATAGACGACCAATACCAAACGCTGACCTATCCGGTATCTGAATATTCATTATCAGCAAGCTATAAATCGTCTAATAATCGTTATAAGGGGCTGCTCAGGCTTAATAGCTACTTTGACTTATTTCATCATCGAGCTGAACTACGATTCAACAAAAACGAAAACACCGCTAATACCTTTTTAAAAGTAACTAAAGACTTTAATTTAAGTGAACAAGATCACTCACTGGCACGCATTCACTACCAATTGGGAGATATTCAATCTCAATCAGATCAGCTTATTACTAGCTCAAATCAAGGTCGGGGATTTTATATTTCAAATGCTAACCCACATTCGGCACAAAACTTTTCAACCATTACCATTGAAGAACCCGCATTACCGGGCTGGCAAGCGGAGCTGTATCGAAATGGTCAATTTATTGCCACTACTCAAGCTAACGACGAAAATTTGGTTCGATTTACCGATGTTGAAACGTTTTACGGCAACAATATTTTTGAAATTAAACTTTTTGGCTCACAAGGCGAGCAAGTTACACGCACTCAAAAATATACAATAGGACAAGACGCTCTATCGCCCGGAAAAATAAGCTATCAAGTAGAGTTTTTAGAAGCAGATAAAAGCGTTTTTAATCAATCTAATAACGCTTCAACAGCGATGAGCAATTCCTTTAAAAGCAATCTATCATATGGCATTAGTGAATTTATCACTTATGACGCTCAAGTTACTCATTTGCAAACTGACCAAGATAACAGCAGCTACCTATCATCGGGGCTAAATACACTTACAGATCACGGCAGTTACCGTTTTCTAGCCACAAAACAACTCGATGCTGGCTATGCTTATTTTGCCGGCTTTAGAGGCCTACTTTCTGATACACTTTTTAACGACATCAGTGTTAATGTTGAATACAGTGCCCTTAATGACTTTTCTAGCGCTTTATTTGTAGCACAAGAGAACTCACTCAAAAATAGGCTGTTATTGAGCCTAAATGGTCGGACTGATTTCTTTAACTCCCTTAACTGGAATATGAGATGGAGCAATGAAGTACGTGAAAATACCAACACTAAAAACCGACTCTCATTAGGTATCAATAAAAGTTATATCGGAGGAACATGGTCAAGCCAACTATTTTATGATGACGATACGAATAACCTAATAAACCGGCTTTATTCTTCAATGGATATTGCCTCTTGGAAATGGACCAACACCTTAGATTGGCAGACTAATAATGGCGCAGAACTTACTCGTTTGAGAAGTAGTTTACGTTGGCCACAAACACAAAGCACCTTCAATCAAACACAGCTGACTTATCAGTCTAACTCTGCAGCAAATACGCTTTTAAGTCATCAGTATACATACCGCCATGAGATATTTAATATACAAGTATCAGGGCAAGTTGATAATCAAGGAGATTGGCGCTTATCTTTAGGTTTAAATGGCACATTTAGTTTTGATCATTTAGAAGCAGACTTTAACTTTGACACTCCTCGCTCATTAAATTCCGGGCAAATAGAAGTTAGTTCGTTCATAGACTGGAATGAAAATGAAATCTTTGACCAAGGCGATGAGCCAATTCAAGACGTTAATTTTACTGGCAACTATCTATGGCGAGATAAATACACCAATAATGACGGAAAGGTCTTGCTGCCAAGCAGTTACGGTGGCCAGGTTTTAGATGTTAATTTACGCTCGTTGTCTAATCCTTACTTGCAGCCCTCTTTAGGGAAAATTAAAACATTAGCTCATAGAGGCGGACAAACCAAAGTAAATATTCCTTTAGTGGTCTACAACGAGGTTGAGGGGACTATTTATCTATCGAGCAATGAAAAGAGTAAACCTATCGCAGGACTGACGGTTGTACTTAAAGAAAAGGGCGGCGAAAAACATTATTCAACGGTCACTGAATATGATGGTTATTATTATTTTTCTAATGTTTCTCAAGGAAGTTATATTCTTGAAATAGAAAAAAATGAGCAGCTATCAGAAAACATAACCATAAAAAACCTTCCCGAGCAGATCATCACTGAAAAAAGCGGCGATACCATAATACTGCAAGACATCATTGTATACACAAATAACGCTAATACCTTAAATAAGCAACCAACAACAGCAGCTAAAGCAAACCAAAACACGCCTTATTTTGTGCAATTAGGCGTATTCAAAAAGTTTCAATCGGCACTTATTGTGGCGAATAAAATTGATAAAGCAGCCTATGCTTTGCAGTTATATAAACATGAAAACCGTGATAGCTATTACCTCGTTGCAGGCCCATATAATAATGCAGCTAAAGCACAGCAAACCATTAATGATGTTTATTCAATACCGGCGCTTCATGGCAGCTTTATGGTTGATGTAAGGCGATATGCCTCACCACAGTGGCGAAAAATAGGGGAGTGGGGCGATATGCAAACCCAAAAAACTGAGACTTACTTTTGCCAGTATGGTGCATATACCTCTGAAAAATCAGTTAATAAAAAACTGCTAAGGGAAAATCCATCACTGTTCGTAGCAAAGCAAGCAATAAAAGGTGAAGCCCATTATTTGATGCTGTCAGGGCCGCATAATGCAAAGCAAACAGCGTGTGATAAGCAAGTGGTTAAACAAATAGAAGGGCTCACCACCGCGATAAAGAAACCTTGGCACAGCATTTTTGCTATAAATCAGTAGTAAAGTACTGCACCTGTGTTTTGCCATCACTGTTTAAATGCGACTCACATTTTATTTCACAACGCGCTCCCGCGGATTCGGCAACCCAAATCGATTGCGCGCTCTTTTTAATATAACACGCAGAATACAGCGCATCTTCTTTTTGCGCAGCAACAACAAAACAGCGTTGAAAATTACCCAAAGGTAACACTTTAATTGGATAAACTTGTTCTTGTGCAATTACACCAGCACTAAACGTTTGAGATGATTTGGCATAAACAGCATACGAAATAGCGAGCATACATACCAAAGACATTAAAATAGATATTTGTTTCATATAATTAAAGCGAATTAAAAAACAATATAGTAAGTGTAGAGTAAATTCTTTTTTATGTGTTTATTTAGCAATTATTAGATTGAAAATAGCAATGGCCGCCTATCTAATTAGTTGAATCACCACAAGTCAATGTACTGATGTTATAATACATTTTTTTGCAAAAAGAGCGGGGCACTATGTTAACTATTTCAAACAGCGTAACCATTGATGAATGGGAAGTAGAGCTAAGCGCTATTCGCTCGCAAGGCGCTGGCGGACAAAATGTTAATAAGGTAGCCAGTGCTATACACTTACGCTTTGATATAAACCGCTCTAAATTGCCCGAATTTTATAAAGAACGATTACTTGCTTTAAAAGATTCAAGGATCACCAAAGAAGGGGTATTGATAATTAAAGCCCAGAGCCACCGCACTCAAGAGCTCAACAGGGAAGATGCGCTTAAACGGCTAAAAGATCTAATTTTAAGCGCCACAAAGGTTAATAAGGCACGTCGTGCTACCAAACCTAGCCGTAACTCACAGCGTAAACGTATGGATAAAAAAACCAAACACGGCCAAACCAAAGCTCTCCGCGGTAATATTAAGCTGTAACTTAAGTAACCTGACTCTGGTTAAGCACATAAAAAAGACTGCGAATGCAGCCTTTAATTTAATCATAAGTATGATGGCGGGTGACGCTAAATCGGTTTAGGATTCGATGCACTACATACACTGCGCTTAAGCTTACTGTTACTGCAACAGCCACCGAGCTAAATCGATACATGGCGCTGTATATTAAATCTTGCCCAGGGCCTAACGACTGACCAAATAAAATCCCAAAAGTGGTCAATACCCCAAACCCAACCCCCGGTGGACCACCACCTAAAATATGAAAACGACTGAATATAAAAGATAAAATCCATAATATAGCCACCGGAAAAAGTAAAACGTCGGTATGGTTATACAAAAACAATTGCGCAACTAAAGCAGCATTACAACCTATCAGTGTACCAATAATACGTTGCCAACTTGCGGTGCCCGCCGCTTTAAAACACAGCGAAAATAAAATTAAAATAGATGCCGCTTGCGCCGAAATTGAATCTTGCAAATCAAGCACCTGAAAAACCACAAACGACAAAGTCGCAACCGTGGCACATAACAACACCTCGTGACGAATACTTTCTTTATCCTTGTGCGATACAGCGCGCATGGGTCGCGCTGTCACGTCAGGAAACAAGCCATGCATCAAGAGCGCAATAATAATAGTAATAAAAATAGCCACACCATTACTTAAAATAAGCGGGTAAATGCTACTAGCTTGATCAACATGACTGGCAAAATGTAACTGAATCGATAAACTCACCGCACCTAACGCACCAAATAAAAACGCACCACCAGAGCTCATTAAGTAAAATAACACGCAAAAACTAGCAAAAATAATGAGCGTCATTAACACCGGCAAGTGTGAAAGTAAGCCCTGTAAAATAAGCACTATAAACGCACTGTAGGCAGCACTGGCAACAAATTGACGGATCACGCCTTTGTTAATACTTGGCACTAAACCGAGTAATAACATAGGGTAAACTGTAAAAAATATTCCATTGGGCCAATTCATTAACTTGCACAAAGTAAAACCAATAGTGCAGCCGCCAGCAATCCGTAGCGCTTGGCGTAAACCATTTGAATCGAGTTGTGGCGCTTGGCTAACATGTTGTGTCATTACTCGCCCCACTAATAAATGTAATGTAACCAACTAATAAAGCGGATCTGTACTGATCCCAACCATTGACCTATAGCCGATTGTGGAAGTAACTGCACAGTGGCACGCGCACCACTGGGCATATTATTTATAAGCTGATTGTTATTTGGCAGCACTAAGTGAATACGCTGACGCTGCGCATCCCGAACCCAGCGATTGCTGGTTTCGGTGGTGCTAAGCAATCCATTCGCACTAAGTTGTCCGTCACTGACACCGGCCTCAAATATTTCAATTTTTGCGTCGAATACTTCACCAGGTCGGCTATCAAATACCACTTTTGCTAAACTGCCTGGCTGCATGTTTAATAGTGACTTTTCACGAAAATCGGCTACCAAATCTGCTTTTTTTGCTACAACCGCGAGTAATGGCTTACCCGCAACCGCATAGGAGCCCTCAAGTAACTGTAAATTAGCTACAACGCCATCACTTAAAGCACGCACTTGCGTATAAGATAAATTAAGCTCAGCTTGTGCTAACTGGTTTGCTGCATGGCGCAGTGCTAAGTTATCTTGCCCTGAATCGCCACGCGCTAAAACAGCTTCTGCCAACTGTGCTTCAAAGGCAGCTAAATTAGATTCGCTTGCTGCAAAATTTGCACGAATGCTTTCAAGCTCTTGCTCCGAAATAGAGTTTTGTTTGTAGAGTGTTTCGCCACGCTTTTTTAATAGCTGCTGCTCATGCAATTTAGCGTTAGCTGCACTTATTTGTGCCTCCAGCGCTTTTACGTTGGTATCAAGTCGTTTATTTTGCAGTTTGGCATCATCAAGCGCGAGCTGCGCTTGCTCAAGTGCTAGTTGGTAAGTATTTTTGTCTATTTCAAATAATACATCACCCGCTTTAACCGTTTGGTTATTACTAACCAATACATCGGTAACACGGCCGTTTATTTGCGGCGATATTTGCACAACCGGATGGTAAACCCGTGCTTGTGGCGTAACCGGTAGCCATACATCGGCAACAATATAATAGAAAAATACAACAATAAAACCAACGAGCGATACTTTAACGTAGCGAGCAAATTTTTGATCGGGTGTCATACTTATTTATCTCCAGATAAGCTTACAATACAACGCCGCGCGTTTTCTTCCATTTGCACTAAACTATGCGCCATACCATCAAGCTGCTCCGTGCTTAAACCTGCATATAAACGCTGTTTAATATCGCTTGTTAACTCTTTTAAGTGTTCTAATAACTTTATACCCTCATCGGTAAAGTACAATTTTTTACTGCGTTTATCGTGTTCATCAACTTGTCGAATAACTAGATTTTGCAGCTCTAATTGCTTAATGGTGCGCGTTAATGAGGGCATTTCAATACCTAAGCTAGTCGCCAGCGCTTGCTGCGTAGCCCCTAAAGGTAAATGATGTAAGTGAATCATCGCCGTCCAGCGCGACTGAGTTAAACCTAGCGGCTCAACCGCTAATGTTACCGCTTCTCGACATAAGCGGTGCACTCGACCCATATTGCCGCATAAAGTTAAATCGAGTGTTTCATGAAAAGGAATATTGCTACTCATAGGAACTCTTACTTGTGAATATCAGCAAATTTTAGCATTAGTTAGCAGGCTAAGTAAATAATTGGCATTTTAACTTCACGTAAATAAGTATTATTTAGATAAATAGTGTACGGCAAGCTTATCTAAGAAAGTATAAAGCTTATTGTTCATCTCATCATAATCGTGACTTAAGAGCTTTTCGGGCTGTTCAACAAAGCGGTAATTATGGGCATTGGTTAAATCATCGTTGGCAATGAGGAGGGTAACCACCTCGGTGGTCAATTCCATGTGGCATTGAAAACCAAATACTAAATCGCTATAAGCGACTATTTGCCTTGGACAACCTTCGCTATAGGCAATAATACTGGCCGTAGCAGTCAGCCCGGGCATATCGTTATGCCAATGCCCCACATTAAGCTCACTGCCAAAATGGCTAAATAACGGATGATTCAAGCCTGCATCGGTGAGGGTAATAGCAAACTTACCAATTTCCTTTTCTGGACTAGGTTGATAAGTCGCGCCTAACGCTTCACCAATTAATTGCGACCCCAAACAAACGCCTAACACCACTTTGTTTGCCGTGATCGCGCTGGCAATAAAGGCTTGTTCTTTTTTACTATCAAAATAAGGGCATTCTGCAAACGATGTAGCGGGCGATTGTGGCCCACCCATTACGATTAAAAAGTCTATATTATCGGTGTGTTTTGGTAAGGGTTCAGCTAAATAAATACGGGTATAAGACAACGTATGGCCATTCATTTTAGCCCAAGCTTCATAAGCGCCTGGCGCTTCAAAATGTTCATGAATAATAAAGTGAATGTGCATTGCCGTTTCCTTAAAATATTATCTGTTTAATAATACCCTAGGGTCACCGGATATAAGTGACCATGTGATATCAGCCGCTAAAAGTTAAGTAAATTAGCTGGAGAGTATTGATCAGTCAGCACCTTAGTATCACTTGGCCAATCTTTACCATCTTTGGTGAAAAACATACGCTGGCTAATTGCCTTTATATCTACGTCATAAGGGGCAAGTAACGGAGCTAGCTGCGTCACCCGCTGCGCTATTTGTTGCTCTGTAGGGATATTGCTATAACCGGCTAAAATAATACGATTACTATTATTATTGGCTGTTACATTAATAAAATCGCCAAATACCGCATGATAAGTTGCCGACTCATGTTCATAAAGTTTACTTGATGAAAACGTGTTAGCAGCAACAATTCCGCCTTCGGCTAATACGCTTTTTATTTCTTCAAAAAACTCTTTTGTGAGTAGGTGCTCAGGAATGTAATCGCCATTAAACGCATCTAAAATAATCCAATCAAATTGCTGGCTTTTAAGCGCCGCACGTTTAATAAAAATACGCCCATCTTGTACTTTAGCAGTTACGTTATCGGTTTCTATAAAGTTAAAATAATCGCGCGCCACTTTAATTACCGAAGGATCTATTTCAACATTTTCAATGCGTGCCTTTGGGTATAGCTCATGAATCATATTAGAAAGCGTACCGCCACCTAAACCAATAATGAGCACATTTTTAGGGTTATCAATCAGTAATAAACTAGAAAAAGCCAGCTTAGTATAATTAAATACCAGTTTTTTAGGGTCGCTAATGTACATGCAACTTTGGCTGCTTTGTCGAGTTTTTTCATCAAACTTTAAACAGCGTAAATCGCCAGTTTCTTCAACGAGTAGATTTCGGTATAAAGAGCGCTCTTTATGCACAACATTACTCATACTGTGAGCTGAAAATAGCAGCGCCATTATACTAATAAACAATAATTTAAGCTTGTGCATAAACGGCCTCTCGCACTTTAAGTTTATCAAAGCTAATAGCAATTAGCCCAAGCGTGCCCAACACACCAGCAAAACCTAAAATAATGGTGTTAACATCAAACGCCAGTACCATATAAAAAGAGGTAATAATGGTGCCCAGCGCACTGCCTAAGGTACTTACAAAATAAAGGCCGCCAGCCACTTGGCCGCTGCGCTCACTATTGGTAACCAGCAAACGTACGGAGTAGGGCGAGATCATGCCTAAAATAATGGTGGGTATAAAAAATAACGCGGTTGAGGCGAGTAACGAGCCATAGCGACTGTCTTCAATATGCGAAAAAATAAATGCCATAATTGGCTCAGCAAACAAAGCAATGGGCACCACCATAATACTGGCAACTAAAAAGATTAACCCATATTTGGTCAACGAAGGATGACGAATAGACAGCTTCCCTCCCAGTAAATACCCGAATGATAAGCTAAGCATAAATACCGTAATAATACTGCCCCAGATATGTACGCTACTGCCAAAGTAAGGCGCTAAAATGCGCCCACCTAACAGCTCTATTCCCATAATACTAAAGCCACTGCTAAAGGCTAAAAAGTAAATTAATGCATTTGTTTTTGTTAACATTATATTATTCTTATTGTGTTATTTTCATCCATCTTAACGTGATAGCTGTATAGCCGCTAGTGTAAAAATTAGACGCACACATAGAGCGCAAAAAAACATTTTGTTATAAAGTAACACATGCTATAGTTTTGGTTATAATATAACGTTACCAAAAAGCATTTTATGAAGTACTCATTAATTTACTTAGCCTGCTTAAGTGCAAGCGCACAAAGCATTGCCCAAAGCCAACCAATAGAGAAAATTGCGGTTACATATAAACAAGCTTACCGAGGCGATATTCCTCAAAAGCAAATGCCACAATCAATCGAAACCCTCGATAACGCGGTACTTGATCAAAAAGGAATAACTCAATTACAAGATGCGCTGGATTTTTCTGCCAGTATTTCACGTAAAAATAACAGTGGCGCATTATGGGATAGCTTTTCGATTCGTGGATTATCGGGTAACGAAAACATGCCATCGGGTTACTTAATTAATGGTTTTAGCGGTGGACGCGGATTCAGCGGCCCTCGTGATGTATCAAACATTGAGTACATTGAAGTATTAAAAGGTCCAGGTTCTGCACTATACGGGCGCTCAGAACCCGGCGGTACAGTAAATATCGTAACCAAAAAACCTCAATTTGAGCAACAGGGTGAGCTAAAACTTAGCTTAGGTAGTGATAACTTTAATCGCGTTGAAGGTGACTATACAAACGGCATTAACGATAACACAGCATTTAGAATAAATGGCGCATGGCAAGATAGCGATAGCTACCGCGATGAGGTGTACACCCATAAAAAGGTGGTTACGCCATCTATTTATCATCAAATAAACGCTTCAACCAGTATCACTTATGAATTTGAATACGTTGATTTAGCCCAGCTATTTGACCGTGGTGTTGTTGTACTTAATGATAATTTTAATACTGTTCCTAGCTCACGCTATTTAGGCAATCCAAACGATGGTGACACGCAAGTATATTCTCGCGGTCACCAAGTAACTTTAAATCACGATATAAACAATGAATGGTCACTCGTTGTAGGCGCAAACTACCGCAGCTCTACACTAACTGGGTTTTCGTCTGATGCTGAACTTGCACCCTCGCGCCAATCATTATTCGATGATGGCCGCACACTTACCCGCCAACAGCGCTACCGCGATTATGAAGTTGATGATACTAGCCTTAAATTTGAGCTAAGTGGGCATTTTGATACCGCAGGCATTACCCATCACTTATTAATAGGAGCAGACGCATACAAATACGACTTACGAACTGGACTTTATCGTTATCGCGGCGGTAATGGCACTTACACAGTTGATATTTATCAACCGAATTATAACGTTGCTCGTCCTGAGGTAGGTTTGCTCTACGAAAACAACGAACAACAAGATGCTTATGGTATATACGTTCAAGATCAAATGGATCTGACTGATAAAATTAAGCTATTAGTTGGCCTTAGATTCGATAGCGTAGATCAAGACATTTTAGAAACCAAAAGTGGTGTGCTTTCAAGCAGTTCACAAAGCCAGGTAAGTCCACGAGTAGGCTTAGTATATGAACTAAACAACGCTGTAACCTTATACAGCAGCTACTCCGAAGGCTTTTTACCATTAAGTGGTACAGATGCAAATGGCGACCCATTTGGCTTTGAATACAGTGACTCATTTGAAGTAGGCGCTAAATTTAGCTACCAAGGCATAACGGGAACCCTAGCATTATTTGATGCCACTAAAAGTAATATGTTAGTAGCCGATCCTGTAAACGTTGGTTTTTCAGCGCCTATTGGTAAAGCAAATAGTAAAGGTGCTGAACTCGATTTAAGTACTTATATTACTGATGATACAAAGTTTAATTTATCTTACGCTTATATAGATGCCAGTACGGCAAACGACATAATAAATGCTGATTGGGGCGTGCCAATCAAAAAAGGCAGCCCATTAGTCAATGTGCCTAAAAATAACTTAAATCTAACGCTTAGCCATCAAATGGCCGTTCTTGGCAAAGAGCTAGAACTAGGTGCCAGTTATCAGTACACCAGTGAGCGATTAGGCGATGCCGCCGATTTAACATTTAACTTACCGAGCTATCAACTAGTTGGTATTTTTGGGCAGGTAAACTTAACCGAGCGCACCAAGTTAAATATCAGTGTTAACAATATTTTTGATGAAGAATATGCTCAAAGTAGCTACAACGCATTATGGGTTTACCCCGGTGCGCCTACTCAATTTAAGATGTCATTGGCATATCAATTCTAACAATTTCATAGTCCCGATTAGCTATTTCAACCCGACTTTGGTTATTTAGCTTTTCATCCAAAGCGTCTTAATGTAGTGGTTAAGGCGCTTTTTTTATTGTTTTGTATAATACATAGCAGCTGTTAACCCCCTTTACAGTTATTCTTCAATTGATATGAAGGCAATTAAAAAAGCCGTATAATTTATATACGGCTTTTGTTTTTAATTAAAACTGATAGCTTATCCGAGCCGAAACATTACGTCCTGGTTGGCTATATTGGCTAAAATCAGTACCTTTGGATTGACCGGCAATGAGTTCAAACGGTACGTACTCTTTATCGAGTAGGTTAAGTAAACCTACATTCATTTGCCATGCTTGCCACTGATAATTTGCATATAAATCAACAACACCATAACCGTTACCTTGTGTTGTTTTATTACCATTAGTATCAAGTACTACATCAGACTGTGACTTGGCTAAACGCCAAGCAGCGGTCCAATTAACATTGCCAAACTCAGTGCTTACTAATATAGAACCATTTAACGGGCTAATACTAGTAAGTGGCTGATCAGAGTCTTTGTTTTCACCATCTACGTAAGCAACATTGGCTTCTAATAAAATATCGTCGGTGACATACATAGCAATACCAGCTTCTACACCGCTGATCTGGGTTTCGCTAATATTTTGGTATTGGTAAAATGTTTTATTTACATTAGAAATATAAGTTGGCTCAACACCCGCGATTGTTGTTTCGATAAAGTCATCATAGGCAGCATAAAAAGTACTTAGATTTACACTAATATCGCTACTTGCGTATCTTAATCCGATCTCGAATGAGTCACTGCTTTCAGGGTCTAAATCTGCGTTTGGTAATATTTGATAAAATGGCTCAACACCATGGCTTTGATAGGCTTGGTCGTGTGGCGGTATTTTAAAGCCTCGAACATATTGCCCATACCAAGATAAATTATCGTCTACCTGATAAATCACACCCAGCTTTGGTGAAAACGCAGACTCGGTAATATCATCAAGCTCGGCGTCAGCGTATAACGCATCTTTTTTGGCTTCAAGTGCATAATGATCGTAACGAATACCCGCAACTAACGACCAATCAGTCTCGTTAAATTTAATACTGTCTTGCATATATACACCAACTAAAGAAGTATCGGCGCCGGGAAATGCTTTTTGTTTTTCATTCGTAAAATCAACAGTACCATCATTTAATACACGGGTTTTTAAGCGTGGTCGAGTAGTATCATATAAATCAATATCTACTCCATAGACAAATTCATGCTCGGTATTTTCTCCTTTAACTTCCTTACTAAATACCGCTTTTAAGCCTAAAATATCTTGCTCAAACCCGTAGTCATTATAATCGATGTAATTTCTAGCTGCGCTTATTTGGTCACTTTGTTGCTCGTATCGACTATAAGATAGTTGCCCATACCATTTATCAAATATAGCTGTTGCCATATCTGAATCATAATCGAGTGCAAATGAGATATTTGTGTCTTCGTCTTCGGTTTCTTGAATGGATGGAGTGATTACTTGCTCTGTTGTTTGATTAAAGTAATCTAAGGTATATTTAAGGGTCCGCTTTTCATCAAGTTTTTGCTCAACTTTAAGCAGTAAAGCATCAGAGCGGGAATCGTAACCTGGTAAATCTTCAACGTAGTTTTGTACTTCTTCACTATCGCGATGGCTATAAACAGCGCTAATAGCAAAGTCACCTAAATCTTTTGCTGCTGTAATATCAGCAGCAACCTGATTGCTTTGGCCTTGATAACCTAACGCTACTTTTACTAAGCTTTGTTGATCCACTAAATAATCACTCGGGTCTTTAGTTGTTATTACTACAATTCCCCCTAGTGCATCAGAACCGTATAGCGATGATGCCGCCCCTTTTGCAACTTCAACTTGTTTAACACCCGCAACATCAAAGTAGTTTCGACCCACTAAATAACCGCCGCCGCCAGCGTAGCCATCGTTTGTGCGTCTTCCATCTTTAATAAAAACAACTCTGTTGCCACCAACACCTCGTACAGTTAATGTTTGCGCGCCTGCGCCACTGCCAGTACTTGAGATACTTGGATCGTATTTAAACATAGTTTGTAAATCTACAGCGAGCTGACGCTCAATATCTTGTTCGGTAATAACCGTTACTGAGCCAGTCACATCTTCAAGCTTTTGTTCAAAACGAGAGCCACTAACCACAATATGATCGTCAATAACATTTTCGGCCAGTGTGCTACCAGAGCTAATTAACAAAGAGGCTAATGCTGTAAATTTAAAAGAAAAGGGATTCATCTCCACTCCAAATGATAATAGTTATTATTTACTTTTAAATGGTACAACTAACCCAAAATAAGATCAATTGATTATGATAATCATTTTCATTTAGATTAAAGTGGTTATAATACTAAAAAATAAAATCGGAGTTTGTTATGAAGTACCTAATTTTTTTTCTGGCTTTAGCCACTCAATCAGCACTCGCGAAAGAGCGTGTGATCAGTGCTGGCGGCACATTAACTGAAATAATCTACGCACTAGAAAAACAAAATAGTTTAGTCGCGGTTGACCAATCAAGTATGTATCCGCAACAAGCAACACAGTTGCCACAGGTAGGTTACTATCGAGACCTAGCCGCTGAGGGAGTGCTTTCAATGCGCCCAACTACGTTACTTGCACTTGAAGGTGCAGGAAGAGAGCAGGCGCTCAAGCAAATAGAAGCGACCGGAGTGAAGGTTATTCACTATAAAAAGCCGACATCTGTAAATGAACTACTTGAGCTAATTAAGCACCTTGGTAGTGATTTAGATGCAAACCTAAAAGCTCAAAACCTAATTACTAAAATAAAAAAATCGTTACCTACTAAAGCAAAAACACAGACCCACAACGCTTTGTTTTTACTTTCAGCTAATGAGCGTGGGCTCGTCGCAGCAGGACAAGAAACGGTGCCCAACTTACTGTTTAACTATGCAGGCATTACCAATATAGCTGCTACGCATACAGGCTTTAAAGCAATTAACAGTGAAGTACTGGCAGTAAGTCAGCCCGATTTTTTAGTGGCGCCAGCGCATGTTGTGCAAAGCCTTGGTGGGAAACAAGCCTTTTGTAAACAGCCTACACTTCGTTTATTAAAAGCAGCGCAAGAGTGTCAGTTACTGGTCATGGACAGCTTACTTTCACTGGGCATGTCGCCGCGTATTGCAACTGCGATTCAAGCATTGCATGAGTATAAAACACGCTTATGAGCACGTTAACTTTGAATCGTTTTAACGCCATAACACTGAGTAATCCGCATAAGTGGATGCTATTAAGTTATGGCTGTATTTTTGCTTTAACATTACTTAGCATAGGCTATGGAGCCGCAGGATGGGATTGGCGTTTAGCTATTGCATGGCTAGCTCCTGAACATTTTAGTCAATTTGATGCGCTACAAATCAATGTGGTTACACAAATACGCCTGCCTCGTTTTGTCCTTGCAGTGATGGTGGGTTTAGTACTTGCACAAACAGGAGCTGCAACCCAAGCGCTGTGTCGTAACCCGCTTGCTGATCCCTCTATTATTGGTATAAGCGCAGGCGCTGCAATGGTCGCGGTTGCTTTTATCGCCCTTAGTGCACAATTTAATTTTAACGCCCAACACTACTTACCTTATGCCTCATTTTTGGGCGCACTATCAGTAACGTCGCTGGTATATTTAGTCTCAAAACAACAAAAACAAATTAATATAAATACGCTTATATTAGTCGGTGTCGCTATTAATGCATTGGCATTTGCTGTTATTGGGTTATTAAGTTTTTATGCTGATGACAGCGCACTGCGGTTAATTAACTATTGGACCATGGGCTCATTAGGCGGTGCGAGTTGGGATAATATAAAACAAGCGAGTCCTTTGCTTTTACTGAGCCTTATCGGGCTATGGCGATTAAAAGAGCCAATGAATTTACTTCTTATTGGTGAATCACAAGCTCAATACTTAGGGGTAGATACCAGCAAGCTTAAATTATACGTCATTATATTAGTGGCATTGGGCGTAGGTGCGGTAGTTGCGCTAACAGGTTTAATTGGCTTTGTTGGTTTAGTTGTCCCTCATATCGCACGCCTCATGGTTGGGCCACATTTACGGAATATGCTGCCACTTTGTATGCTTTTAGGTGTGATTGTGTTGCTACTTTCAGATTGGTTGGCACGCTTGGTTGTTATGCCTGCGGAGCTGCCAATTGGCATTATAACGGCGTTACTTGGCGCTCCACTATTTATATATTTGATCATTAAAAATAAGCGAGATTGGTCATGATCACGTTTAACAACCTCAATATAGGCTTTAACACCCATCGTGTTTTAGAGGGTATTAGCGGCAATATCCAAGCAGGACAACTTGTCGCACTGATAGGCGAAAATGGCGCAGGTAAATCGACCTTACTGCATACTTTGGCAGGCATGCATCCCTTTGAGGGAGATATACTATTTAATACCAAACCTTTGCATTCATTTTCTAAAGAGCAATTAGCTAGCAAGCGCGCTGTAATGATGCAAAGTAACCATGTTGGCTTTGATTTTAGTGTATTTGAACTCATTGCTATGGGTCGCTATCCCTATACAGAGTCTCTTAAAACACAAGCCAATAAAGTTCAAAAATATGCCTCAATTATGGATTTAACCCATTACCTAACACGTCGAATGAGTGCGCTTTCGGGCGGTGAACAACAACGTGTTCATATGGCACGCACATTAGCCCAGTTAGATGCTTTTACTGCGCAAACTGAGCCTAAATTAATGTTGCTCGATGAGCCAACATCAGCGCTAGATATGCGTCATCAACATACTTTACTTAGCTGTGTTAGAACCTTTGTAGAGCAAGGAAACAGCGCCATTATTGCTATACACGATCTTAATTTAGCAAGCCTTTATGCAACCAACGCTATTTTATTACACAACCAAAAAGTGCTGCAAAGCGGGTCTATAAATACCGTTTTAACAGCACAAAACTTACAACAAATGTACGCCATGAAATTGCACGTTAACCCTCATCCTTATAACGATGCGCCCATGGTTTTTTCTCAACGTCAGGAGTTTTCATGAGAGAGCAAGCATTAAACGACGCACGTACGCTCGTTTTTAAAACCCATGCCGGCGTAATGTCGACCATTTCAAATAATTTACGCGGCTATCCGTTTGGCTCTGTTACACCTTATATGTGTGACGAACAAGGTCGCATCTACTTTTTTATTAGTGACATAGCTCAGCATACCAAAAATTTAAAACAGGACTCACGCATGAGTCTGACTATTTTTGATGCCGCCGATTATGGCGATCAAAACGAACATGGGCGAGTAACACTCGTAGGTGATGGCTCTATTGTGGCAAAAGAGCAAAGCGAAGTGCTACTTGATAAATATATAGCTTTGTACCCTGAGGCTGCAAGCTATCGCAATGCGCATGATTTTCAGCTTTGGCAATTAGATGTAGTACGGGTGCGTTATATTGGCGGTTTTGGAAAAATATTTTGGCTTGAGCAAAACGAGTGGCAAGCTCAGCCTAAAAAGTGGGATGAAAGCCAGCAGCAAAGCATGATCACTCATATGAATGAAGATCATCAAGATGCTATGTCGCTGATATTAATGCAGCACTATAACGTAGCCGATAACACTCCAATAATGAGCGGCCTACTACCCACAGGCTTTTATATACAAAGCCACAAGCGTAATTACTTTATTAATTTTGCGAACGAGTGCGATAGCCCATTAGCCGTGCGAAAAGCACTTGTAGCCTTAACAAACCAAGCTCGAAACAGCTCAAATCAACTAGCGGAGACAGTATGAAAAAATTAATAGCCTTACTAAGCACTACACTGCTACTGAGTGCCAATACAGCATATGCAGACGAATGCACACTAAATATAGATGCAAACGATATGATGCAGTTTTCAACTAAAACACTAAGCGCCCCTAAAAGCTGTAAGCAAGTGACCGTTCAACTTAGTCACACCGGTAAATTACCTGCTAATGTAATGGGCCATAACTGGGTGCTATCTACTGAGCAAAACATGCAAGGTATCATCACAGATGGCAACGCTGCAGGGCTTAGCAACCACTACATAAAGCCTAATGATAGTCGCGTGATTGGTGCTACAGACATTATTGGCGGCGGTAAAACAACCGAAGTTACTTTTAAAACCAGCGGCTTAACCGCCGGAACCGATTACACTTTCTTTTGCTCTTTTCCTGGCCATTACGCCATGATGAAAGGCACATTTACGCTTAAGTAAATATTAAAAAGTGTATTACACAAACACAGTACCAACCTATTATTGGCACTGTGTTTTCTCCCCTCGTTTGGCTAAAGCTTTAAATGCAGCTTGTTGATGTGCTTTTTGCACATAGCGAGCAGGCAAAGCGTTAACTTCTAATTGATAACCACTTTGCTCAGATTGTACTTTTGATACTGGCGAAACCCATACAACATTAAGCTCTGGGGCAATTCGCTTAATTACCCGCGCTATGCCTTCACCATTTCTCACATGAAAATCACCGGCTAAATGTATAACCTGCTTGCCCTTATTTTGACTAATATAGTTAACGATAGACTCAGCCATGGTTTCGTCCCAAGTAACTTGCGCGGCGTAAAGTTTTTCGTTTTTACTCGCCGTTCCATGATGCATGGATTGCATAAAGCGTTCTTTATAAAGGCTTGGAGAAGTATCTATCTCTTTTGCAATAAAACTACGCTGTTGTGGGTCGAGTTTATTAATATAATTAATACCTTGGCGACCAATACAGGTAACAATGTGTTTAGGCGCATTTGCAGCTATTACATCGCTATTTTGTATCTTCGCCAATTCCACTAACGCACGATAATCGCTCTTATAATTAGGCCAAGCCTTAGTGTTATCAATTAAGTATTGTTCGCCAATTTTACTCTCAAGGTATAGGTTTAGTGTTTGCTGATCAGCGCGACTAAATTGCTCAAGCGATAGAGCAATAGGCTTATTTTGCGTGCTTAATTGCTGAAACAGCTCAGCCTGAAATAAGTGCACACCGGGGTGTGTATGCCATTCACCGACTAAAACAACATCGGCATTCAAAAGCGTGGATTCTGACAATATTGAATTAACTCGCTGGCCATTTGCATTATAAAGCCCGTAATTATACAAGGATGAACTTTGAGATACTGATACTGTGTTTATACTGCAGCCTGATAATCCACTGAGTAAAACAAGTGCTAAAAATGGGTTTTTCATATCGGTTTTTATAAAAATAAGAATCAAAACAATGAAGTTAGTATACACAACAAACTGCTTTAAACCTACAAATACAAATAAAAACAATTATCATTTGATGTTTTGGAGTTTCTGTTTTACAGTCTTAAAAAATAAACAGATATGGAACGTAACATGGCATTACCTTTTTTATGTGCTCGACACAAACAACATGTTTTATGTCAACCAGAGCAAGCAATTATAGATATTCAAAATGCGCAGCTAAGTGGCGAAGCGCTGTTTAAACGATACAAATTTGCACAAGCATTGCCGTATTTGGGGTGTGCACTTGAAAGTGCGTCCTTATTAGCTCAAATGTATAACTGTGCGAATAAACAGCAAATCATACAAATTACCTCACTTACAGAGCGCCTTTATTCCACACTTCACTTTTTAGACGAACAAAGTGCTGCGCACAATGCACTCATACAATCTATTAATCTGCTAAACGAGATATTGTATAGCGATGATGAATATCATGACTTAGTGCTTTCATGCATTACACAGCTAAAAAAATTAGCACTGCAACATCCTCCACACCTTACTAAGCACTAATTTTTATGGCAATAAGCAACGCGCTAAACAAAATTGGGTTAACTTTTTATATTAATAATGGCTAACATATCTTCTTCGTCTTCATCTAGGCCAACTTCTTCAAACCCAAAACTAGAATAAAAATCCTTAGCTACAGGGTTTTGCGGGTTATAACAAATCTCGATTTGTTCAAGCTTAGAGGTCGTTTTAATCTCTGCAATTGCCATGAATAGTGCTTGGCGGCCAATACCTTTATTTTGATGATGTTCATCTACCATAAAACGCCAAATAGAAACTTTTGTAGGGGTTTCTTGCACCCACATAAAAAAGCCTACAGGCTTATTATTTTGGTAAATAGCTTTACAGGTATGCCCAACATTATAATGAGACTCAACTAACGACCACATATTACTCGCTACGTAATCTTGTTGCGCTTTGGTAACGTCTAAATCGCATACCTCTTCGTAATTAGCAGAGGTGACATCTTCCAATGAAATGTTCATTATTGTCCTTAATTTAAAACATGGAGTTATAAGTAGTTTTGTTTTATCACGTTATCAGCACTAATTCACCTAGGCAATGTATTCTTTTTAGGCACAAAAAGCCGCAGTAATAAATACTGCGGCCTTTGTTTTTACTAAATACTTTAAGCTAAATGCTTTTAATAAGCACCAGCGCTGTATATAAGCTCGTAACTGTGGCTGTAAATCTCAAGGATGTTACCAAACGGGTCTTCCATGTAGATCATGCGGTACGGCTTTTCGCCAGGGTAGTAGTAACGTGGCTCTGGCATACGCTTTTTACCACCTGCAGCAACAATACGATCCGCTAACCCTTCTACATCTGGGTCTTGTACACAGAAGTGGAAGATACCGGTTTTCCAGTATTCAAAGTTGTCTTTAGGGTTTTCTTGGTCTTTAAATTCGAAAATTTCGACACCAATACGGTCGCCTGTTGAAAGATGCGCTATTTTGAATTTTTCCCAATTTGGACCAAATACATCGGTACACATTTCGCCAATTGGGCTGTTATCTTCAGTGATCACGGTAGGCTCCATTATGGTGTACCAGCCCATCACCTTAGTGTAAAACTCTACGGCTTTTTCAACATCCGGTACTGAAATACCAATGTGCGAAAAACTACGTGGATATGTATGACTCATAATAAATACTCCTACTTAACTATGTTTAGTTGATGGAGTTAGTTTACGAATTGACCAACATTAAGTAAAATTATCATTAATCATCATTTTGAGTATATTTTGTAATGATAAATCCTACATGGTTAAACACGTTTTGTACTTTAGTTGAGGTAAACCATTTTACCCAAACCGCCGAGCGCCTTTATATGACCCAGTCAGGCGTAAGCCAACATATAAAAAAGTTAGAGCAGCAAGTAGATTGCGCCTTGCTTGAGCGCCACGGTAAACAATTTACGCTTACCGTACATGGGCAAAACTTGTATCAGCAAGGCAGCTTATTATTAAAAGAATGGCAGTTTTTAGAGCAGCAATTAAAAGATGATTCACCTTACAGCGGTTTAGTAAAAATACAGTCGCCAGGCAGTTGCGGGCTAAAGTTTTACAATCAACTATTAGCACTGCAAGTAGAGCACAAGAAGCTAATTATAGATTACCGCTTTGCTCCAAATACCAATGTTGAACAAGCGGTGGCCAATCATAGTGCCGATATTGGCTTTTTAACTCAAGCGCCTACCCTTAGTGAAGTTACCAGCCACAAAATTGGTAAAGAATCCCTATTATTAGTAACGCCCGCACATATAGAAAACCCAACGTGGGAGGTTTTATGTGAGCTTGGCTTTATTGGCCACCCCGATGCAAAACATCATGCGCAGCTTTTACTTAGCGAAAACTACAGTGAATTTGAACATGTTGATCAAATTAAGCAAACGGGGTTTTCTAACCAAATAAGTTTAATACTGGAGCCGGTAAGTTTAGGGCTGGGTTTTACGGTTTTACCCGCACACGCAGTAAGTGCTTTTAATAAACCTGCGCTTATTAAAACGCATCATTTAACCAAACCAATTAGCGAAAATATTTATGTGTGCCATCACCGAAATAGGCCGTTAGCAAAGCGTATGCATTGCGTTATTGACGCAATAAAAGCAGGCTAGGGCACCTTAATCAGCGCCCGTAAAGCCCCTTTACAGCTTAAGCTGTACGTTTAGCTTTTTGCGTAATGTCTGTGAGGCTTTGTTTGCTTTTTAAATAAACCTTGTGCACAGCAAAAGTCAGTAAAGTCATCAGTACCATCATACATAGTGTCGGCCAAAGGCTGAGGGTATGATAACCAAGCGCCCCCATAAACCAGCAAATAAGTACCCATTGAATAACATAGAGCGCGGTTACATGTTTACTGGCATATAAAAGAGCACGTGTAATAGGGCCATTATATTTATCAGCAAAAATAAACTGTATAGCCGCTAGTGCACATAAATTTAAGCCAATTAAATAGCTAATACCGCCGCCATTTAAATGGAAAAAGTTGCCAAACTGTCCTTTAAAATCAATGGCTAACCATATGCCGCCAATAACCAGTAAAGCAGCACCAAGTTGTGCACATACTTTATATAAGTAATCGGCATTTTGTTGGTTACTAAGGTATAAACGACCAAGTACATATCCCGTTAATATCGCACTTATCCAAGGAAATACCGGAAAATACACCTGATAGTTATTAGCAAAAAACAAATCACTGATATAAGGTGAAAGCGTAAATTGCTGCCCCCTTACAAACTGGCTCATAACTGCAATTGCAATGGCTAAAACCGCAATCCATGTTGTTTTCCAACGGGCAATATTAAGTGCCCCAAACAGCAATAAGCTAATTCCAGCCAGTTGTAAAATATCACCTGTTAACACCATAAATTGTAACTGCCCAGCACTGAGCGGACTTTGCCAGCCATAAGCATTTATAAATGCCTCAGGCATGGTATTAAATACTTCAATAGGTAGCCAAAACTTGGCCACATTCATTAAATAGGCAAGCAGTAAAAGCTGTATGCCACGCTTAATTAATAGCAAAGGTGTTTGCCTGCGCGAAAGCGCCATAGATAGCCCCATTGCCACCAAAAACGAGGCGGTGCCTTTGCCAAGTATATGCACAACCGTACCAAATGCGCTTTCACTTTGAAGCGTCGTGGAGGCATACATCCATAAGGTATGCACAATAATCATAATAAAAACGCTCGCACCACGCGCAAGATCAATCGTTTTAAGACGTTGGTTCATTGGTTTTAATATCCTTTTTAGGGCAGGTTTGGCATTTGCTATAACCGGCTAAATAATAGCGGCAACAGGTTAAACGCTGGGGTTTTTCAGTAAATGGCGTATCAAGATTAAAGTGTTCACAAATAAGGGTGTGCAGCTGACGATGGCAATTGTTGATATGTAAAGTAGTAGCAAGGTCTAAGCTATGAGCTCGCTCAATGGCGCTACTTAATGAATCGAGTAATAACCGAGCTTGTTCTTTTTTACCAAGTGCATAGTCGGTATTTACCCATTCACCAACTTGGCTTATAAAATGAGTAAACGCTTTGGTTTGCTCAGTTTTACTTACTAACACGCCATTATTCAGGTTAAACCCACGACAATAAGCGCCATTTACCGCTAACGGCATGTTAATGGGATCAGCCGTACTTTGCTTGCAAGCAAACCAATAGCAATAAGCGTAAATAGCTTGCCAGCAAAGCTGTAAATACAAATGCCGACTAATAAATTGCTTAGGCGCAGTAGGGTACTGCGCCTTACAACGAACTGTTAAAGCGCGCACTAATAATAAGCTCGGTTTAAAAGTTCGTTGCACGGGTTGTTGGCAATATAAAAACTGCGCAAGGGTAATCGGTTTAGCCATACAGCTTTGCCGATACGGGGTTGTTTAAGTTACCAGCAAACTGCAAACTACCTGCCGGATCCGTTAAATCAACCATTTGCTCATTATTACCTAACTGTAAGCGGTTTAAACAAGAGTGTGCAAACTCATCACTAAAAAAGTCATACTCTTTAAATCGCTCATTTAAAGCAGGGTTAGCATGTTGATACGCTTTAACACTTTGCGTAACACACTGCCAAAAGTCATGCTCTGTAATACGCTCTTCTCGCACTAAAATTGCTACTAAGTATCTAAAGAAGCAGTCAAATACATCGGTAAATATACTTAACAGCTCAAGCTCTTTAGGCATAGAAACATGAATACGTTCAACCCCTGCAGGCAATACTTCAGTGCTATTAAGTAAGGCAACCTCTTCACCGATGTCTTTCATATATGCGCCCACAGGCACCGAGTTTTTAAGCTTTAAAATGAGGTTTTCGCCGTGAGGCATAAACACTAATTTATGCGCGTAAAAACAATGTACTAGCGGAATTAAATAAGCATTAAAGTACGCATGTAACCACTGCTGCGTGCTCAAACCACTTTGTGCTATCCATTCGCCCACTAAACTTTGGCCATTGTTATCTAAGTGTAATAATGCTGCCATAGTGGTCAGTTGTTCATCGCTATTTAAATTATGGTTTGGGTTTTCTCGCCATAAGCAGGCAAACATTTTACGATAGGGTGTATCACCTAGCGCGCTTTGCTCAAACGTATGATGGGCATAACCTAAGGTGGCGTATTCTCTAAGCGCTGTAAAATTAGCGCCTGCGAGTTGTTGATCTTGGCTAACCTTAGCAAATACCCAATCGTTAATGGCAGGAGTCACCGCCATGTAAGCACGCGATAGGCCACGCATAAATCCCATATTTAAAATCGACAACGCCACTTTTAAATACGGCTTATGCGGGTGCGAGCAATTATATAAGGTCCGAATTGATTGTTGCGCTTGATATAAATCGTCACCTTCACCTAAATACACTAATCGCTGATTTGCCAACTCATTTGCAAATACCACACTCAATTTGTGTTGGTACTGCCAAGGGTGAGCAGGAATGAGTAAGTAATCATCGGGGTTTAGGTTTTGAGCTTTTAGCGCTTTGTTGAACGTATCTCGGGTGGTTAAATCTAGTTCATCACTTATATGGCTTGGGTAATCGGCAAAGTATTCACTATGGGCAAAGTCGCATACCGTTTTATGCGCTGCTAACCACAGTACTTTAAACGGTTTGCCTACTTCTGGCGCATAACGTAAAAAGTCAGCTTTACTAAAACCAATGCGGCCATTATTAGCAACAAAGGCAGGGTGACCTTCGCTCATTGCGGCTTCTATTTTTTGCAGCCCTAAATTAGCTAACTGCGCCGCTGTTAAAGTGTTATTTTCACGTTTAAAGCACGCACTGGCTAAAGTAGCATTTAGCTCTTCAAGGTAGGTGGCAAGGCGCTTACCCGTTAAACCTAGCGCAGGCCCTTGCATACTAAAAAAGTGCAACACATCTAGCGGCTGCAGCTCTTCGTTAAGGTTGTAAAAGCATAGGCTTGGCTCGTCTATATCTATATGATTCAGTGCCATAGCACGGCCATTAAAAATAAAATAACCGCCTTCAACGTTTACTTTAAAGCCTTGCTTTGTTGTCTCTGCAGCCAATAAACGCTCGTGCACTAGCTCGGTGAGTGCTTTAGCTTGTAAATGCCGGTTTGCCCATTGCCAATGTGGCTGTATCACGTAGTCAGTTTGCAAAGGCGCTAACGAATCAGTAAATAACTGGCTGTGCCTATCAAAGGCTGCTTTGTCACAAAAGCCTAAATAAGCGGCTTTTTCGCCTAGTTGAATTTGCTGGGTGTGCACAAATCCCAAACGCTTATTTAACGTATGAATTTTACTATTAGCAATGTCGGGCTCAACCACAACACGGGCGGCACTGTTTTGAGCAAAAATACTTTGCAGCACGCACTGCATCATTTCAAAACTAAAATGGCGCTTAGGTGCCGTGTTAGGCGCTAATAAAATATGCATACCCACATCATTAGGTTCAACCTCGTACGCCGCTTTCATTAAGCTTTCGTGCTCAGGGCTATAAAGCTCAACTAAAGCCAATAGGTTATTATTTTGCTCGATCACGTATGCCTGATGATGAGGCGTAACAAAAATATCTTGATACGCTTTAGTTATTTGTTGCTCGGTTTGCTGCTGCATCCCCCAAAAGTGCGCATACGGTTGCTTAAGCCAATCGCAAACAGTTGGCATATCTGTTTGTTGTAATAACCGCATCGTCACTTTACCGGTATGCTGTAGGGTGGTTACAAAAGATGAAAAATACATAAAAACTCCAATAAATCTTAAAAACTAAGACGCTGAACGCGCAGTTCGAGCAACAGCCTTAACCCGCCAAAGCAAAATAAAGGCAAGGCTTGCAAAGCCAATAGCAGCAAAGTAAAACACAACCGTTGTTGAAAGATGCTCTACGCTCATACCCACTAGTAACGACGCTAAAATAACCCCGATGTTTTGAGCAATGTGCACTTTGGCAAAGTCGCTGCCGTAATGTGCAGGCTCACTTTTGGCAAATAGCATTACTTCTAGCAGTACCATCACTTGAAATAGCGCAAAACCATATAAAACACGTGATAAAATCACTAACCCAACCGACTCCTGCGCTTGTAAATAAAGCCCAAGCGCCCCTAAAATAAGTGCACATAACAAAGTGCTAGTGCGGCTTAATGTTGGCAGTGGTAAATGCTGCCTGAAATGGTTAAAAACCAGCATAACAAGCGCGGCAAAGGCAGGAATGGCGTATACAACAGCGCTTTGCAAGGTGCTGCTTTGTGCGTTTAATGCTTGCCAATGAGTAGTAAAGAAGGGGCGAATTAAAAACGCGCTAAAATAAACCACCACACTTAAAAAGCAAAATTGCCAAATAAAATAGGGAATACGTTCTCGCGGTTTTTCAGTCGCTATTGCTTGCTGATAAATACCTGTTTTTAATGAATACATTAAGTAGGCGCATAATAAAACCTGAACTAGGTCACCGGCACTACTGAGTAATAACGCATAGCGTGGCTCTGCTAAACTAAAGAAGTAACCACCAATTAAAGCACCACCAATCGCACCAAAATGCATCAATACAGAAAACAAACCAATAATAGATAAATGCTTAGTTTGTTGCTCTAATCGCAGTGCAAATGGGTATATAAGTAGGTAGCTTGCCTTTAGCACCAACATAAGTTGGTAGTAAATCCAAAACTCCCACACATTGGTCGCAAAGTAGCAAAGCAGACCAAAACCAGCGGCTACTACTTGGGTTACTAACCACAAAGCCAACTCATTGTATTTTTTAGCGACCTTAGCCCATAGTGGTAAAGCCAGCATTACAGTAATACAACAGTTAGCCACAAAGAGGCCGATTAACGTGGCGTTACTAATAGCAAATTCACTAGCAAAAAATTGCGGATAAAACGGTAGCAACAAGGTATCGCATACCACCGAAATAACCGTCAGCAAAATTAGCGCTAAACGAAGACTCATGCGGCGCTACTCTGCTGTTGTGCTGATAGGGTTACATCACTTAAATCAAAGTTTTGAAAAGCAATTTTTTGCTCAACCTGATAAGGCGAATAACCTAAAATTTCACGTAAAATAATACTATTACGGTAGCAAGCCATACCTAAATCTGGAGTTACAAAACCATGAGTATGCTGCTCGGCATTTTGTACAAAAATACGTTTTTGTTCGCTATCTACCGCATATTCACGACTCACTAAATAACGACCTTGCTCATCTTGGGGTAATTGGTGGGCAATATTATTTAAAAAAGCAGGGCGCTGATATTTAAAGCCCGTGGCACAAATTAAAAAGTCGGTTTCTATTGAAAAGGGCTGCTCAAGCTCCTGATGATAAAACTCAGTCAGTAAACGCTTACCTACTTTTTGAGTGCCTGTTAGCCTGCTGTTAGTTTTAAATGTAGTAGAAATTGGCCCATCAAGGCTTTGCGCGTAGAGGGTGTCGAAAATGTCGTTAATTAAATCGCCGTTAATGCCCTTAAATAGATTTTTTTGGTTTTGATTGAGCCAATCTCGCTGCTCAGTTTTTAAATTATAAAAGTAATCAACATACTCAGGAGAGGTCATTTCAAGGGTGAGCTTAGTATACTCAAGCGGGAAATAGCGCGGTGAGCGTGCTATCCAATCTAACTGCAAACCTTGCGGTACTGCTTGCTGCAATAAGGTGTGGTAAATTTCTGCTGCACTTTGCCCAGCCCCTACCACGGTAACTCGTTTAGCCGCTTTTAATTCATCAAGCCGATGACAAAAATCGCTACTGTGCATTACGTTATTTGAGTTACTTTGCACAGCGCAATCAGGAATATACGGTGCAGGCCCTGTGCCCAAAACAATATGGCGAGTCACATAATGTTGCATGCCATTAGGGGTGTTACAGCTAACGGTATAACACTCACTTTGCGGGCAAAATTCAACTTGAGTGACTGTTTGTTCAAAGTTAACATTTGAAAGCTGCGAGCAAACCCATTGGCAATATAAGTTGTATTCACGGCGCAATAAAAAAAAGCTTTCGCGAATATAAAACGGGTATAACCGATTATTCAATTTGGCATAATTTAAAAAGCTATATTGGCTGGTTGGATCTGCCATGGTTACTAAATCCGACATAAACGGAGTTTGTAATGTAACGCCCTCAAGCATCATTCCAGGGTGCCAATCAAACTCACTGCGCTGTTCCAAAAACAGGCTTTTTACATCTTCGAGCGGTTCACTTAAACACGCTAAAGATAAGTTAAATGGGCCAAGGCCAATAGCTATAAAATCGTAAGGTTGATTATCCATTATGCAATTTCCCTATAAGTTTGCCATGCAATGTGGCTAATTTGCTCAATAACAGCGCGTACATCAGATAATTGGCACTGCGCATTAAGCAATGTAAATTTAAGATAATGACGACCATTTATTTTTGTACGGGCAATCATGGCTTCACCAGTTTTTAAAAACGTTTGTCGTACATGCAGGTTTAAAGAGTCGAGTAAATCAAGGTCATGTTTTAAATCATCAGGGGCAAATCTAAATACTAAGGCACTAAGCTCGGGGTAGTTAACTACTTCAAAGTCGGGGTGATCGTTAAGTACAATATGAGTTTGGCGCGCAAGACCAATAACTTTATCGAACGCGCGGCCAAGTGGTGCTTCTCCAGTGGTGCGCAGTGTTAGCCATAATTTTAAGGCATCAAAACGGCGAGTGGTTTGCAGACTTTTATCTACCAAATTAGGCGTGCCATTACCGGCCTCTGCTAATGGGTTTAAATAATCGGCATATAAAGTAATGTGGCTAAAATGGCGTTTGTCGCTTAATAAAAAGGCACTACAACTAACCGGTTGCATAAATGATTTGTGATAATCAATCGTTATTGAATCAACCAACTCAATGCCATTAAGCGCATTGCGATGGTGCTCACTCACCAACAAACCGCCACCATAAGCGCCATCTACGTGGCACCATAGCTGCTCTTCTTTAGCCAGCATGGCAATATTATGGATTGGATCGATTGAGCCAAAATCGGTTGTGCCTGCGGTAATAACCACTGCAATGGGTAAATCACCTTGCGCTTTGCTTGTTGCTATGGCGGTTTTAAGTGCCTGCATATCCATTTGCATTTTGCTGTTTATAGCCACCGGCACCACGGCGTTGTAACCTAAGCCCAGTAACGCTGCTGCTTTTTGAATACTAAAGTGCGCCACCTCAGAGCAGTAAATTTTAAAGCGCGAGGCAACAGCTGGTAAGCCCTGAAGTTTTACCTGATGTTCTGGCGCATAGCGGCTAACAGCCACTTCACGAGCAACTAACATTGCCATTAAGTTTGATTGTGTGCCGCCACTAGTAAATACTCCATCGGCAGTGCTTGGCAATGCTGCTTTTTGACATGTCCAATCAATCAGCTTTTGCTCAATTAACGTCGCACCTGCGCTTTGATCCCACGTATCTACCGAGGTATTAATAGCAGCAATAATATGTTCGGCCACAACAGCAGGGTAGGTTACAGGACAGTTTAAATGGGCCATATAACGCGGATGATGAAAATACACAGCATGATCTAAATACACGCCTTTTAGCTCTTCAAGCACCGCTGGAAAGTCAGCCAAAGGCTTTGATAAATCAACATCGTTTACTACTTTTGCTAACGCATTTACCGACACACCTGAAAATGGTTTTTGGGCTTTAGCCATCGCTTGCTGAACTGCCGACAACCCTTGCAATGACGCTATCTGATAATTAATGAACTGCTCTAAATTGAATTGTGGGGGCAGGCCGCTTTGTTCAAATACAGCCTGTTTTTCAATGGTATTAATATTTAACACTTGAGATTGAGACACACCAACGTTCCTTGAGTACACTTTTTAGGTGCAAGGATCTTAATGATAATGATTTAGATTTACAATAATGAAAAAAGATTAGATAACAACTTTTTTTAAATTAGAGCTAATAAGCTTGTCGTATATTTTTAACAAAAATCGATAAGCCACATTATTAAACGACAAGCATTACATGCAAAAAAACAAACTTAAAAAACAGAAAGTTAAGTAAATTATTTTAGCGGTAGCAAAGCTATGTTTAGCCATTACCACCTATTTAAATATGAGCAATAAATACGCAATTGAGGTTAATAATCATTATTTATGAAATATTTAATACAATATTTAAAGTATTGGCGGTTTTTCTGTTACGTTGGTGTTTGTATTAACGCTAAAGGACGTCATGATGGAAGTAAAGCAACTAGCAAGTCAGACCTTAATCGGCTTAAAAGTAAGAACCTGCAACGCCAATGAAATGAACGCTGGCACTGCAAATATAGCTGAACTTTGGCAAAAATTTGGTGAAAAGTTTGCCAACAGCCTTACAGAAAACACCAAAGTGTATGGTGTGTATACTAATTACGAAAGCGATCTCACAGGCGATTTTGACGTAATTGCCTGCTGCGATAATTTATCAATTAAACTCCCTGAAGCTAAAAAAGTAACCATCCAAGCGGGGCGTTATTTGGTATTTAAAGGTGAGGGTGAAATGCCCGATGCGGTGATCGATTTATGGGGCGAAATTTGGCAATACTTCAGCTCAGACGATTGCCGCTATGAACGTACTTACACCAGTGATTTTGAGTATTATAAAAACAGTAACGAAATAGAAATTGCCATTGCAATTAAAGACTAAAAAAGGCTAGGTTTGTAAGCGCAAACCTAGCCTTTCATTGGTGTTATTTAACCCCTGCCCACTAAATCATTGGTTATTACTGGCCAGCTTGGTTTTTAAATCATGTAAATCGCACGCCGTTATTGTAGGCGTTAGTTCCCAGGGATCAAAAATAGCCTCACTTGAGCGCTGTATCCACGCAGCACGCATACCGTGCGATAACGCCCCAATAACATCAAACGGATTACTCGATATAAGCCAGGTATTAGCACCGGTTGAATTTGCCTGACGTAAAAAATGACTATAAACACCGGGGTTGGGTTTAAAAGTTTTAATATCATCGGCGCTCACTACACCTTCAAAAAGCTCACTTATGCCTGCCGTTTCGAGCAAAGTATTTACCGCACTGGCCGCACCATTAGAAAACGCAAATAACCGATAGTTTTGTGCTTTTAAGCTCTCAAGCCCTGCTTTAACATCATCAAATGCCGGTAAGGTTTTATAGCGTGCTAATAACTGTGCTTTTTGCTCATCGCTTAAAGTTACCTTGTGCAGTAAACACGCATAATTAAGTGCCTGCTCAGTACACACCGAAAACGGCACGTAGTTTTGCATTAATCCGCGTCTAAACGAATATTCGAGTTGTTTTTCACGCCAAGTAGTTGAAAATGCGTGCGCGTTGTCGCCAACCATATTTTCAAGTAACGACACCACGCCATGGGTATTTATAAGCGTACCGTATACATCAAACGCCAGTGTAGTTGCCATTAATGGACTCCTGTTTAAATCGTTACTAAAACGCGGTTTTACTACTCAATATTATTCACCTTATCAGTTAATAAAGTACAGTAACAACACCCGCGTTTTAAGTCGTTACTGTAAACCCCCGTTACGGTTTGGTTAAAAATAGCGCATGGTAAATTGGGTGTCCAAAGTGAATCTTTCAACACATTGTGGTTAAATATTAATAATTTACAGTACATGTTTGGGCGTTGCTTTGTTGGCAGTAATGAAAGTCTAAAAAATAAAACGCTTCAGCAGGCTTTATATTATGCTTAATTACGTTATACATTAACTGCGCACTGAGTCGCCCCATTTCATATGGATTTTGACCAACATTTGATGAAGATAAACCTTTGCTAAGCGCGTCTAATTGTATTTTTTCGGTATCTGCTGAAACAATAATAAGTTCTTTTGAATCAAGTTTATGTTTGTAGGGTGTCATCAAGTCTATGTACTCAGTATTAAATTGCGCAAAACCGGCAACAGCAACAAACGCAGGAGGCTTGTCCATCTTTGTAAGGCTTTTTACTTGCTCTAAGGAGGCGCCCCTTTTTCCTAAACTATAAAGAGGGCAGCGGTTATACTCGCTCCAGCCATTTTCTCCCGATAAGCGCTGACTACTTTGCCCAGAAAGCGCAAACCTAACACCTGCGATTCTTTTATTTAAGTTTGGTGCAGTAGGATGACCAGATTGAATACAAATACGCTTATTTTCTTCACTTACTAAATTCTTTAATTGATTGCCTAACGCAACACCAAAGTCAAAATTATCAGTACCAACGTAAGCGAGCCTGTACTGGTGATCTTTTGCTAATAAATCTGAGTCAAAAGTAATAACAGGAATGTTTTTTTCAAATAAATCTTTAAGGGCTCTCTCTACCAAATAATCAGAATCTGATATTGAAACTAATAAACCATCAATCCCACTTTTCATCATGTCATTAATAATTAAAGCTTGGGTTCGAATATCTTGATAATCATCAGGCCCATCATATTTACAGGTAACGTCAGGCTTTGACTTTGCAAACTCGGTACACCCTTTGTACGCCTGAATATAAAAGCTATCGTTTTTAGTTTTTCCTACTATGCCAATGACAAATTGAGCATTTGCAAAAAATGGCAAACACAGCAGCACAAAAAATAATGAAAACGATATTTTAGGTTTGTAAATAGAACAAGAGCTGTAAATAAACTTAGGTTTAATAAAAAACAACGACTAGTATCCTTAATTAAAACGGCATTAATTACAAATTGATATATCAGAATAGCACTTCAAAACAATATAGCGACCACATTGAATATAAATTAAAAAACCAAAAAATAATCCTTAACCGCAATGCTTTTACACAAAGCAATGGCAATAGTAACCTTTTGCTAACGAACAGCTTTGCATTCAGTTGAATACTGTAAACCTCCGTTACGGTTTGGTTAAAAATACCGTATGGTAAGGTGGGGTTTTTTCGTTTCTTTTGAAGGAGAGTTTACAAAATGCTGTGGAAATCAATTCTGCAATTTCACATTAATCTAAGTATTAAAGTTAAGCTTTAAATTAATTGAGAAGTGGAGCAGACCACCATGTAGGCTGAAATATAACGACAGGAGTGAGGGCTAATGCTAAAAGCCAAAATATAGCAGCTTGAGCTCGGCTTTTACTAATACGGTAAGACAGTAGCCATAAAAGGGAACTAACTATCATCACAACAAAATATAATAATACTCCATAAACGCCAATACCTTTACCGGCTAAAATAAACTCACTAAATGTGAGGGTTAAGTAAACTTCCGTCACCACGGCCAATAAAACAGCAACTAAAAATAAGAAACTACCCATAAAATGTCTGTTCATTATCGTAACCCTAAATCGTATAATGGCTTGGCTAACTCTTTTTAGTTATGTTGTGATGAGTTGGCTTCTAATTTAACCAGTGGCAATATTAACCGCCATTTTGCTGCGTTATAAACCACCAAAATGATGTTTTGTAAACTGTCACGTGTATAAGGATAGTATGAAGTACCTATTGAATATCTTGGTGTTATTAATCTCATTTCAACTTAATGCTCAAGAGATCAAAGTTAATACCGGAAAGTATTCCGATTATTATCACATGAAATACGAACTTACTTCAGGCAATTATTCTGTAAACACTGAATATGGATTTTCTAAAGGTGGTCAATTTGAAGTATTTGTTCCTAAGGAACGCTTTCCAATCGCCGCTCCAAGTTGCAAAAAGGATATCATAATTCGTATGCCGCACTCGGGCTCCGAAAAACGTAAACGAGCCCTATACAATGAGCTATTGCTGTCCAAAACTATTACAGTTACATTGGAGCTGAATCCATATGTTAAGGTCTTAAAAAAAGATCCATTACAAGTTGAATTAAAGTATTGCAATGTATTTTTCAGACAAAAAGCTGGCGACTATTTTGATCAGCTTTAATGCATATAATGAGGGTAAAAACACTAGATTATTGCCCTCGCGTTGCTTATATCAGCCAGCTGCTTTTAGCCCATTATTGGGGCATTATATTTCTCTATGAATTCTAGGTGAAATTTACTTATGAAAGGCAGACTCAATGAGTATAGGGTAAGGGTAGCTGATTACCGTATAATTTATGAGATACACGACTCTGAAATGATCATATTAGTGGTAAAAGTTGGTCACAGAAAGGCTATATAAATAATAGATCTAATTAAGTAATAGCTAGAAGTAGGGGGTTACTGATTTATCTTATTGCTTTAGACTTTATCTAATAGGCAAAATAAGGATAACGGGTCGGTCAATGAATTTGATGTCTGAAGTCAAGATTTGACCCCCTTTGGTTGTTGATGTCTGAAGTCAAGATTTGACCCCCTTTGGTTGTTGGACCCCCTTTGGTTGTTGACCCCCTTTGGTTGTTGACCCCCTTTGGTTGTTGACCCCCTTTGGTTGTTGACCCCCTTTGGTTGTTTACATGCCCGAAAACATAACAAGTAAATCCAGGTGACGCCTACGGTGTCCTGATTTAGCCATTCTAAGCCAAGGAGAGTTAGTTGAAAATACTCGTATTACTCAGCTTGTGTTACATACTAATTATGAGCTTTAGCTCTTTTAGTCAGTCACATGTTAGTGTCGCTGAAATCAATGGTGCAAATCTTGAATACATCGATATTGGAGAAGGTGAGTTCAATATCGTTATCGAATCAGGTGTTGGTATGGGCGTAAATTACTGGAAGCCTTTACTTCGAGATTTACAGGAATTACAGCAGCGAATAATTATTTATTCACGTGCTGGAATTGGTAAATCCACTGATTTACCTGACGTTTCGTTAAAGAGCTCGAATAAACGTTTAAATGACTTGTTGGCAACGCTAAAAGTGAAAAAAGACATTATCTTAGTTGGCCATTCTTATGGAGGCTTACATGCTCGAGAATATGCGGCTTCTTTTTCTGACCACATCAGTGGAATGGTTTTACTTGACCCAAGCCACGAACTTTTTTCAAATAAACTTAAAAAATTAAATAATGAATGGGCCGAAAATGATGAGAAAAAATTAAATACTATTATGGCTGGCAGTCGAGAATGGGCTGTATTACAAAGTGAATATAAAAAAGGTATGTTATCAGATGGCGGAACAATAATGACGATACCCACGATTGTTGTCACATCTACTAAGAACGCTGAAAGTGATTGGTGGATTGGCCATAGTTCCGAAGGCAAAAAGGTTTGGAGAAACCTACATTCCTCGTTAGTCAAGAATAACCCAAACTCTATTCATATTACTTCAAATGTTGTAGGGCACAATATACCATTGGAGAAACCTGATTTGGTTATTTCATCAATAAATCAATTGATTATGATAGTAGAAGCTAATTACAAAGCCTTAAAGACGAATTAGTAGCAGTTGGCTCTTTTCGCTTCACATTTTAGCCAACTTTTACTCGCCGCTTAAGGCGGCGTTGCCATTGTCTGACTATGGCAATTTTCACTCAGTCATTAATACCAAGCGACTCGGTTAAATTTATTTAATTACACTAGGTTTGTTGCACTCAACCCAACCAAGATTCAACTAACTTAAAACCTTTCACCTTTTGCCTTTAACCTTGCATTTCAACTGTAAACCCCCCTTACATTTTGATTAAAAAAGCCACACCTCAACATGTGTTAAGGTGTGGCTTTTTTGCAGCAGCTGTAATTAAAATTAAGCGACATTCGCTGCTAATAACTCGTTACGTACTAGCTCTGCGCCTTTGCTTAGGGCCTTAAGTTTGCCGTTTGCGATGTCGCGGGGCAGGGGGGCCATGCCGCAGTTGGTGCATGGGTAGAGTTTGTCGGCATCTACATATTTAAGTGCTTCGCGTAGGGTTTTGGCCACCTCTTCGGGAGTTTCTATGGTATTGGTGGCTACATCGATTGCGCCCACCATTATTTTTTTACCGCGTACCAGTTCTAGTAGCTCTATGGGTACATGTGAGTTTTGGCATTCGAGCGAAATAATATCAATATTCGATTTTTGCAGCTTTGGGAATACTTCTTCGTATTGTCGCCACTCGGTGCCGAGGGTTTTCTTCCAATCGGTGTTGGCTTTAATGCCGTAGCCGTAGCAAATATGCACGGCAGTTTCACATTTTAACCCTTCTATGGCTCGCTCAAGGCAGGCTATGCCCCAGTCGTTTACCTCGTCAAAAAACACGTTAAAAGCGGGTTCATCAAATTGGATTATATCAACCCCTGCGGCTTCTAGCTCTTTGGCTTCTTGGTTGAGTATTTTAGCAAATTCCCACGCTAGTTTTTCACGGCTTTTATAGTGATCGTCATACAGGGTGTCGATCATGGTCATTGGCCCGGGCAGTGCCCATTTAATTGGTTGGCTGGTTTGCTGGCGTAAAAACTTGGCGTCTTCAACAAATACCGATTTAGTACGAGACACAGGGCCAACCACTGTGGGTACGCTGGCGTCGTAACGGTCGCGAATTTTAACTGTTTTACGGTTTTCAAAATCAACGCCATTTAAGTGTTCAATAAAGGTGGTTACAAAGTGCTGGCGAGTTTGTTCGCCATCGCTGACTATATCTACGCCTGCAGTTTGTTGCTCGTGCAGGGAAATACGTAGGGCGTCGTGTTTGCCATCTACCAGCTCACTGCCTTGTAATTTCCATGGTGACCATAAGGTTTCGGGCTCAGCAAGCCATGACGGTTTTGGCAAGCTGCCTGCTGATGATGTAGGTAATAGTTTTTTCATAATAAATGCTGCCTTTAATTTTGTTGTGTGATTAAGCGATACTTGCCGAGAACTGCTGCAGCACTGACTGATAAGGCTTAATAAAATGCTGCTCAGTAAATTTACCTTGCTCTACCGCTAATTGACCTCGCTCTGCGCGGTCATACACAATTTGCGTTAACGAATGGTCGTCATTTTTTAAATTAGGTTTATAACGGCTACCAGCGGCGGCGTTGGCGTTATAAATTTCTGGACGATAAATTTTTTGAAACGTTTCCATGGTGCTAATGGTGCTAATTAGTTCAAGGTTGCTGTAGTCGTTAAGTAGGTCACCAAAAAAGTAAAACGCTAACGGCGCAACGCTGTTTGGTGGCATAAAGTAGCGCACTTGTAAGCCCATTTTTTTAAAGTATTGCTCTGTTAACGACGACTCATTAGGCTGATACTCTACGCCTAAAATAGGGTGTAAGTTTTCGGTTTGCTGATAGGTTTTGTTATCAGACACGCTTAAACAAATAACCGGTGGCTTTTTAAAGTGCTGTTTATAGGTATTTGAGTTTACAAAGCATTTAAACAACTTGCCGTGTAAGTCACCAAAGTTATCGGGAATGCTAAATTGCGGTTTGCTTTTGTTATGCTCAAGTAGTAACACGCTAAAGTCGTAGTCGCGCACATACGATGAAAAGTTATTACCCACCATGCCCTCAATTCGCTCGTTGGTTTGACGGTCAATAATATTGGTTTTTAATACCTCAATTGACGGAAATGCCTGGCCACTGCTAGTAATATCTAAATCAACCGAAATGATCTCGAGCTCAATCTCGTAACGATCCCCTTGTGGGTTATCCCAACTGGCCAGTGCATTAAAGCGGTTGTTGATCATTTTTAGGGTATTACGCAGGTTTTGTTGGCGGCTTTCACCCCTTGCTAAATTAGCGAAATTAGTCGTAATACGTGTGTTATTTGATGGATGGTAGTTTTCATCCAAGTTAGTGCTTTTAATAGTAAATGTAAGATCAGTGCTCATAGCCGTATCCTTTCAATTTGAGTTGTTACTGCTTTTATCAATGACACATTACTCGCTGTTAAAACCAAACTAACGGGATAACTGTAATGGTGCTTTGCAGAGTTAATAAATTTATACGCGCTATGTAGCATGAAGAAAAACGGTATTATTTCAGGTAAAACATGAGCCAGATTCACTCTCTTACTAAGTTGAATGAATAAATTAGGCTAGTAGACGCTCCCTATGCGATAAAACCCACTTTAGAAGTCTAGATTTCTAGATGTTTTTACGTGTGTTGTGATTTACTCATACAAAACGTGAGTATTATTCAATGCTTATAGGCACTTAAAGTGCCATTTGCATAAACGGTTGTTGATATACTCGGATAAACCTTGGTGAGCTTAAGCACTTTATTAAGCAGTTCGCCGTCGCAGAACTTTCCACAACATAAGAAGAGACAAAAGGAATGAGTGATTTAATAGTGTTAATTATATACTGCGCCATATTAGGTAGCGGTGTTGGTTTTTTAGCGGGCTTATTAGGAATAGGGGGCGGGCTGGTGATTGTGCCCATACTCAGCATGATATTACTGCACTTTAATGCTTTGCCACCTGAACAAGTAGTGGTGGTTGCCATTGCGACCTCACTGGCCTCTATTTTATTTACCTCGACCTCGTCGGCTATTGCGCATCATAAAAATGGCAATGTACCGTGGGATATTGCACCTTGGGTGATGGCGGGCGTTGCCTTTGGCGCGCTCATTAGTGGCTTTATGGCCGCGCTGTTACCTGAGCATGTGGTACGTTTGGTATTTGCTGTAAGTGTGGTGTTAATTGCATTAAAAATGATTTTTTCAGGTAAGAATGATTCATCATTAGAGCGCCCGTTACCAAATAAAGGACTACTGAGTGTTTATACGACCATAACCGGTGGCTTGTCTGCCATGATAGGTATTGGCGGCGGGGCAGTATTAGTGCCGTTACTGACGTTTTTTTCTGTCGATATGAAAAAAGCCATTGGCTGCGCCTCGGCCTCAGGCATTGTGATAGCCCTGTTTGGTTCAATGGGTTATATCAGTTCAGGCAGCCAGTTATTTAGCCTAAAAGAAGGATTTGCAGGCTTTGTATATTTGCCCGCTTTATTGGGTATTGTATGCACCTCATGGTTTACCGCACCACTCGGCGCTAAAGCCACCCATTATTTGCCAGTTTCAACCATAAAGAAAATATTTGCCGGCTTATTAATAATAATGGCAATAAATATGTTTACTCGATAAGGTTAAAGTTCGCAGGCTTGCTTGCGAATATATTTTGAAATAAAAAATTTTAAGGCAAGGATGCTATGAAAATAGTTAAATTAAGGCATAAAGTTGATAAAACAATCTTAAGTGTTGCTTTGTTCTTTTTGATATCACCTATCATAGGGTTAATTACAGGAACTGCTCATCAGCTTGGAACGACAGGCAGCGACTATCAACAAGCATCGTTAATTGATGACCCAGAGCAATACTGGCAAATTATTATCATGCAACTTACTATTACTTTAGCTATCGGTATCCAAGGGTTTATTACATTCCCAGCCTTAATTGCCGCACGCCAAAAAGTATTAAAGTTTAGAGATAATAATAAAATTTTAGCCAATATCATATTTTATTTGCTCACTCCGGTATTCTTTATCGCTTTGTTGATATTTTTAATATATTTATTTGAACTGTAAGGTTTTAGATCCGTAACCCGCACCCCGACGCCCGTCAATCTTAAGGCGATTAACTAAAATCTACGTCATTTGCGCGTGCTTTATAAATTCATCATAAATACTGTCTTTAATGAGCCTGTCGGGCGTAAAGGCATAATAATGCTGATAAACATTATCAATTGTACCAATGTAATTTACGCCGTAATGGCGCTCCACTTCGGCTTTTACCAAAATAGGCGCAGGGAATATCCCGAACCCTTGCTCACCGAGTGATTTCATTAATGCGCTGTCGTCAACATGGCCTGCTATTGTCATTTCAATCTCTTGCTCTTGCAGCCAATAATAAATAGCACGCGCGACGGGGCTTTCTTTTGCGGGGAGCACTAAAGGCTTGTTGTTTAAAGACTGCGGAAACTGCTTATGTAATTGCGAATGCCATGTTTCGTTACCAAAAAGAGCGATTTGGCTTTTGCCTATTTCATGACAAAACGCCTTAAATGACAAGGTAGTATCGAGTGGTTTATCAGCTAACACTAAATCGATCTTATGAATCGCCATTTGTGCCAGCAGCTCATCTTGTTGGCCATCAATACAGTGCAAGTTGGTAATACAGTCGTTATTAATTAAAGGCGCTAGCCACTTCGACACCAGTGATTTAGGCAACACGTCTGAAATACCGACCTTTAACGTTCGTGAGTATTGCGTGGTATCACCTTGCGTGGTTTCTAGCCATTCGTGAGCAATAGCAAACATATCATTGGTGTATTGCTGAGTTACATGGCCAAACTCCGTTAACTGTAGGCCTCGGCCTTGGCGAACAAACAGTGGTTTTCCTAATCGTTGCTCTAAGTTAGTAATTTGTGAGCTGACCGTTTGCGGCGTTAAATTAAGTATTTTACTCGCCGCAGCAATACTGCCGTGCTTACTTACCTGCCAAAAATAATATAAGTGATTGTAGTTGATGTTGGTAATCATTCGAAAATACCTGTTTTAAAGTAAGAAATAATCAGCTTTTTCCTTTGCCACTAAGTTAGTAGATTACAGTCATGCCTGCAACATAGTTACTATTAAAAGGTGTAATTGCATGAAGCTAAAACTTACAGTTAAAAATAAGATAATTAACGCAAGTGAAAAGATGTCGCTTTTGAAGTTGATAAAAAGCCAATTGGCAAAACATGCTTTAAATATTCGTAAAGTAGAGATTCAAATAAATGATCTTTCGAGTGAGCGCCACGGCACTTTGCAGCAATGCAAAATTAATATTCTTTTGCCGGGGCTACCCAGTATTAATGTAAATACAAAAGGAAGAAGTATGCTGCAAGCGATAAAGCGGGCACTTAAAAGTTTGCAGCACATTCTCGTTAATAAGTATCAACCTTCGCAACCAAGCTCTTAATTTTTATTAATATCGCACTTGCAGTGGCATGGATGCTACTCTTTTAATACGACTCTAATTCCAAGCCATGTTTAGTATTAAACGATTCACTTATTACCTGTTGAGCCTTTAGCGCATTGCTATTGAGCAAAGCCGCCTTTCTTTGTTGGGTTTCGTTACACTCTACCCAACTTACCGTAACTAAAAATCTTTGACCTTGTTCCTTTAACCTTTGACCTCAGCTGTAAACCCCTCACACCATTTTGATTAAAAAGAGAGTGAAATTTTCAATTACCTAAATCCATAAAACTTAGATAAAAAAGTAACTCAAAGTCGTAACTAAGCACTAAATTTGGGTTTTGATTAATAAGCAAGTGTCTACCTAATACCAAACAGATTTATTTACTCGAGAAAATTGAGGTGGATAGAAGATACTGTTAAGGTACTTTGAAATAATAAAAAAATGCCTAACTAACGGCTAAAACCTCTTCCACCTCATAGGACGTTATCTGCTTAATTAAAGTGTTGATGTTCAAGTTTAACTAATGAAGCGAAAATGGAAAATTTCACCAAACTATTAGCAGTTACACTTTATATATTTTCTTTGTCTGGCTGTACTTCTATTGGCAGTTACGTCATGTCAAACCCCGGTATCTATCTTTCTGAAGCACAGTTTATAAAAGCAAAACCTAGCGACATTGGCTTTGAAAAACAAAATTTTTGCTCTTTTAGTACCACTCAATGCATTACATATCTGACTGCTGAACCTTATCAAGCAGCCGAATTTTCGCAAGAGAGTTCTGTTTATTACAACCTTCATGCAACTGGTAATAATGTAGAAAATACAATTTCACACAGAATGACACCAGATACATTTAATCGTTTTAAAGGCACTGCTTTATTGCTTCATGGCTATGGGGGCAGTAAAGAAGCAATGATGGCCTCAGCTATCTATTTTAGAGCGCTTGGTATGAACGTTATTATTCCAGATCTTTTTGGCCATGGTGAATCAACTGAAGCATTTGTATTTGCAGCAAAAGAGCACGGCATTTTAAATGAACTGCTTGCTGAATCACTTTTAAATCAACCAAATAACCAGACTGTTGTAGTCGGCCATTCTATGGGAGCACTTACTGCAAGTAACTTATTATCATCAGAATATGTTGACGCTGCTATTTTACTTGCCCCAATGATGAGTTTTGATGTTGCAGCTAAGGAGTACTTACCTTATAAATCGCCTTTGCTTAGTCATTTTTTTCATAGCGAGATTGATAATATTGTTAACCAAGCAATGTTTGAGGCAGGAGTAACCATTCAAGAAACAAATTTATTGCCTAAATTAACTGAGACTAAAAAACCTGTATTGTTAATTAACTCAGATATTGACTCTCTATCCCCCTCGGCTTACTTTTCATCTATACAAAATGAGTTAGTAAAAAAAATAACTTTTAATGCTCGCTCTCATTCAAGTTTAATGGTGTTTGATCGTGATGATGTTATCGAAATTGAAAACTGGCTAATAACATGGTGAGCCTTCGCTATTTTAGATGACATTGAGTTTATAAGTCATTTTTTATTATTGTCGGGTTTCGTTGCACTCTATCCAACTTACGCTTTGTAAACCCCCATTACATTTTGATTAAAAAAGCCACACGCTATTTGTTTTTAGGGCATTATGTTCGACAGCATTGCGAATTGAAAACAACCCGTATTACATTTAGATATTCTTTTTAAAGAGGAGAACTCTCGCATTACGTTAGATGGTGCGGTAAAAAACATAGCGTTGTTTAGACTATTCGTGATCAACATGTTGAAGCAATGCGATTGTGGAGTAGCAAGCCAGAAGGTTAAATTGAAAAAAGCTGGATGAAGCGATGATTATCGAGTCCGAGTATTTTTTTTGGATTATAAATTCATCAAAGTATACTCGCTCCCTGATCTCATCAGTGAGATTAGTAAGCACTCAACATCACATCGTTATAACGTTAAAAAACCTATAACAGCTATACGCCATTATAGGTTTTTTTAAAAATATGAATGCTAACAATTAATTATAAAAAGTATTTAACCGTTAACCCAACAGAGCTAATATCATGCTGTTTTAGACCATAGTATGTGTAACCCAGTCCAGCACTCATATTATCAGAGAGCTGATAACCTAGCTCAATACCGAAGTAGAGATCAGTACCATTCTCTTCACGGTTAATCGTTGCCAAACCCTGGCTATAAGTCTTGTTGTCACTTTTCCACACCAATACGCCTGAGCTAGCACCTAAATACCACTGGTCGTTAATAAAGTACTGATACCCAACAGCCGCAGAGATACCACCTGCTGTTATAGGTTGGACTTTTGAAACAGCGTGCTTAAATGCATTCCCATCTAATGTCATACCATCGATACTAGCAGAGAAATCACCTAAGCTTTGATAACTAACATCCACAAACCAATTCGTATTAACCTGATAAACAACGCCCAGTTTCCAGCTAGTATCAGAGTCATCTAAAGCTGTTATTTGTGCATCTAACGAGCCCAAGGCTCTATTCAGCTCACCTTTAGATACATGCGCAGTTGCTTGGCCAACACTCGCCGTAAGCCCCCACTCAGCCTTAGCAGGCAAAACCATAAGGCTAGACATTAATATAGTTGCAGCTAATAACTTGATAGATTTCACCCGTCTCACAAATGCTAAAGGCAATAGCAATAAGGTGAATAACGACATACTACCACTTGATTTTGATTCATTAACGACTGTAGCGCTTTCAAAGGCATCAACACTCACACTAACCTTGGCACTAGCTTCACCTTCTTTATTATCAGAAATAATATAAGTGACAGTATCTGTGCCATCAAACCCTATTGCCGGCGTATATTGAATAGAGTTATTCACAATCGCAGTACTGCCGTGTATCGCTGACGCAGAGATAATCATTAACGTGTCGCCGTCTTCATCGGTATCATTTTTCAATATATCAATCGTTATAACTGTTCTATCATCCGTCGAGGCAACGTCATCATTAGCAACTGGGCTACGATTCGCAATAACGTTAACACTCACCTGCGCACTTGTTGTGCCACCATTACCGTCTGAAATTACATAGGTAATGATATCTATACCCGCATAGTCTGGTTTTGGCATGTAGCTAAGTGATGAATTCGCTAACACCTCTGCCGCACCAAAATTTGCACTTGCACTTAGCACGAGCAGTTCATCACCATCAATGTCGCTGTCATTGGCCAATACATCAATATTAGCCGCTTCATTCCACTGTATCGTAATTGCATCGTTTTCAGCAACGGGTGTGGTATTCGTGCTTAAGTAAATAGCTACACCACCAGGGTCAGCAATGCTACTGTTGGCAACACCGTCGTTATCATTCGGGCCACCATCAACAATTTGTAACTGCACACACCAGTGACCTTCCGTTAAACCTTCTTGCCACTGCTCACTACCAGGAGGAGGGCAAAATCCAGGCTCACCAAGGGTTGAAAACAGTATGTTGTCAGCATCTTCAACAAAATTTCCCCAACCAGCTGCATCAGTGTACTTACGGTAGATGGCATTAAGTGGAATAGGCTGGCGCTGTGGTAATACTAATTTGTATTCTTGTCCTGGCTTTTCTAAACCAACAACAATGTAATCAAAGATACCACCAACTATTTTAGCTTCCCCATCTTCACCGACAGCTTGAACGGTTTCTTCATGGGTTAACAATAAGCTACCGCTTTGCGTTGCAGGTGCGGCCGAGCCTCTACGCAAACATACACCCGATTCACCTTCTACTAAGAAGGTGGCTTGCGTGCTGATCATTTCAGGGACCACATTACACACACTGATAGCATCTAAGTAATCAGCAATTCCGTCACCGTCACTATCAGCAAAACCTTCTTGTGAATCAGGAATTAAGTCGCCATCTGTATCAGTTTCAGTTAATACAGGTAGCGCGCTCACCACGTTTAGGTAGATGTCGGCCTGTGTCGTTAATCCTGGCTCACCCGAGTCTTTAACCTGTGCTGTTAACTTATGAATACCAACCGATAAGTCTGCCGCATCAAACGATATGGCTTCAGATACTGTCCTATTAATTAGCACACTTAACTCATCTGACGTACTTGACCATAGGAGTGTATGGCTATCTGCACTGTTGTTATCGCTAATGGCTGCACTAACGGTTACCTCGCCATCAGATCGCGACAATAACGTACGGTTTTCGTTTTGCTGTTTAGCCGTAAGCATCACCTCTGGTGCAATATTGCCTTCAGATAATGTGATATTTTGTACAGAATCTGGAGAAATGTTCACGGTATCAGACAGGCTAATTACTATGGTTTCACCGCTATCAGCGACGCTATCGTCATAGGTCTCGAAAGTAATACTCGCTGTGTTGGTTTCGCTAATTTCGACTTCACCAGATATTAAGCTATGATCAGCCCCTTCAAGCGCATCACCTGACACAGTAAACGGTACCACCACTGGATAAGTCGGTGACGTGCCGTTCAAGTAAAATTTCACCGTTACCGTACTCCCTTCCACAACGGTTTGGTCTTTACCAATAGAAATCAGCGGATGGATCTGAACACCTTGTGCTGAAATTGACTGATTACCGTCAGCATCGGTAGCCTGCCAGTAAGCTTTACTTATACCAGGAGAAAACATTGCACGATTATCGACCAGCGATACTGGTAATGGGTTACCGTTCGCATCGAGTGCGGTTGCTACGCCTAAATCAACTTTAGTATATAACGCTGTGGCATTAACGACTCGATCTTCCGGTAGGGTAAGCGTTGGCGCGATGTCATCAAACAAGCCGTTAATGGTAAGCGTGACTGTTGCGGTAGTAGTCCCATCATTACCATCAGATATGAGGTAAGTTAATGTGAGTGACCCTATAAAACCAGGAGGGGCATTAAAGACAAGCTGGCCATTTTCAACAACCACGCTACCAATATCAGCATTGCCCGATACAACACTTAACGTATCACCATCAATATCATTGTCATTGATTAAAACATCTAGGACATACCTATTCTGACCATTTTTATCAAACTCCATGGTGTCATCTTCAGCCAATGGCGCATCATTTACTGCATCAATGGTGATATCGACTTTTACAGGCTCTGACTCGCCGCCTTCATTATCAATTACAGAAAAAGTAAAGCTATCGCTACCATTAAAGTCAGCAGTGGGTGTATAGGTTAAGTTAGGTGCAGCACCCGATAGACTGCCATGTGAAGGTGTACCGACAAGATAACGGGCAATGGTGCCGTCAAGATCAGAGCCTAACAATGTCATACCTACACTACCATCTTCTTCAACCGATACAGATTGTGCGTTCGCCATAGGTAAGTCATTTATCGACGATACAGTAATCGATACTGTTACAGCAGAAGAGACGCCGCCATCATTATCTGTCACTGTAAAGGCAAAGCTATCTTTACCATTAAAGTCAGCAGTGGGGATATAGGTTAAGTTAGGTGCAGTACCCGATAGGCTTCCATGAGAAGGTGTACCGACAAGATAACGGGCAATGGTGCCGTCACGGTCAGATCCTGACAATGTCATACCCACACTACCATCTTCTTCAACCGATACAGATTGTGCGCTCGCTGTCGGTAGGTCATTTACCGATGATACCAAAATCGATACCGTTGCAGCAGAAGAGACGCCGCCATCATTATCTGTCACTGTAAAGGAAAAGCTATCTTTACCATTAAAGTCAGCAGTGGGGATATAGGTTAAGTTAGGTGCAGTACCCGATAGGCTACCGTGAGAAGGTGTACCGATAAGATATCGGGCAATGGTGCCATCGCTATCGGTCCCCTTCAAGGTCATCGCTTTCGCCGTATCTTCAGCTAAAGAAACAGTCTGAGATGTCGCCATTGGCAGCACATTAACGTTTTGTATGATGACATTGACAGTAATTGTATCCATACCGCCTTCACCATCACTGACTCTCACGTTAAAGCGGTCAGTACCATCGTGATTGATATTTGGGGTATAGCCAATCGCTTTTGAAGTACCTGTGCCAGAAACGCTCGCGATACCATTGGTAGCATTTGAGCTAATTGACCAAGTCAATGTATCGTTGTTTTGATCGGTAGCGTTTAGCGTTAATACAAAGGCTGTTGGATTTGCGTTTTCACTCATAGTTACCGACACTGAGGTTCCTTCGGTAATAACGGGTGCAAATTTAGGAGCTTCGGTGATAGTGACTTCAACAGGCATAATCACATTTGCCTTTGCGTCACTAACACTTACATTAAAGTTATAGATACGATCCTTACCATCGTCGTCTGGGATATCATAATCAGGTGCATTTTGAAAAGTAAGAGCACCATTACTTGAGTTTATATTAAACTTCGCAGAATCTACCCCGCCAGAAATGCTATAGGTTAAAGTGTCGCTATCCATATCTTCGGCATTAACACTGCCTACTACAACGTTCTTTTCTTCGACACTAAAATCAGCTTGACTCTTTAACCAAAAAACTCCCCCGCCAACTCTGTCGACTACCGCAATATCTGGGCTATTATCACCATCAAAGTCAACAGCATTGACAGCATTTATTAGCTCAAAACCTGAGCTTATCTGCTGTTTTGTAAAACTCCCTAAACCATTATTTTCATACCAAATGACATCGCTCTCTGAACCCATTAAAATATCGATATCGCCGTCTCCATCGATATCAGCCACATTTCCCTGCGAGCCATTATCGATAATAGGCTCACCTGGGTTGATCAAATGCTCGGTGAACGAACCCGTACCATTATTTTCAAACCAATATAATTCAGTTTTAGAAATAGCAAATATATCGTTGGTACTATCACCATTAAAGTCAGCAGTTTGAAGTGAGGGTAAATCAGTTGCTTCTGTGGCATATGAATTTAACCCCGCTTGAAACGTGCCATCACCATTACCCTTTAACCAGAAGTTACGTCCAGCTGTACTACCTAAGTCACCAGCAATAATATCAGGTATATCATCGCCAGAAACATCAGCAACTGTTATCTCAAATAACGAATAATTATCGCCATCGTATATCCGACTTTGGGTGAAATTACCAGCACCATCATTTAGATAAACATATATACGATCGCGATAATTTTGAGACGCTAAAACAATATCCAAACCATTGATACCATCTAGATCACTGAGACTGATAGACTGAGCACCATTTGGTGATGCGATATCTGTTGGTAGTGTCGTACGAGTAAAAGCAGGGGTCGGCGTCGCGCCATTATTGGTGTATAAATACACAGCGTCGTTCTTAAAATCTGCTACAACAAAGTCGAGACCTGGTTTACCGTCTAATTCACCAGCGGCGACTTCCCGTAAATCTGCACCATCTGCGCCTAATGGAGACACGACTGTTGCAAATTTACCATTGCCATCATTTAGATATACATTAACAGCATTGCCATACAATGACGTAACAATAAAATCAGGTAGATTATCTTGATTAAAGTCTGCCACATCACTTCGATAACCGTTTGTAAATGAAGCAATTTTATCTTTACTCCAATGCTGCCACACTGGGTTGTTATTGGCGTATGCCATACTGGTAAAAGCAAATAAAAGTAAAGCAAAGGCATTATATGCAAGTAATTTAATACCGGATTTCAACCTGAATTTTCCCAGATTAAATAAAGAGCTGATTGCTGAAATATGCTTAATACAAACCGAAGGTTTAATATTAGCAATGGTTTGAGCGGTGGTTCTCATAAAAAATTATTACCTATCAATACGAAGAAGTGGTATATGTAATCCGTTAATAAGTCGCGATACGCGAGATATTGCCAATCATTGCCCACAAGAGGAACATTCACCGTTAACCACTCACCCACAAAAGAAACAAACAATTAACAAATTACATAAATATTTGATTATTATAATTAAATATAAAATAAAATGAGAGATATAATATCTTTTTTTTACTTATTTAGTTAAATCAAAACTAAATTAAACCACACTTCTATAGTCCCAGGGCGGGATCGCACTTTGTTAACTGATATGATCTAATAGCTCCAAACCCTTGGCTACAGCGCCATTCTGAGCATAATTGAACATTTATAAATCGATATGACATTAATCAAAAGCATTGCGTGATTAGAGTTGTAGGCCAAATGCTTAATATTGTTCAAACTTCAATAGTCAAGCAAACATTTGAAAGTTATTAATATATTACTTTAAAAAAGAGTAATATTCGTATCCAAACTTTTATTATCAAACAGCCTGAAGATCCACTGAGTTGGAGGCGTTGATCATCAATCTAAGAAAGACAGGCACATTTACATCGATAGTTCTTGGTGCTGGATATATGGAAAAAGTGTACTTATATAACCGAAAAAAGAAGTATAAGAAGCTGTAAACCCCCATTACATTTTGTTCAAAAAAGCCGCACACTAATAATTAGTGTGCGGCTTTAGTATTTTACTTTTTAAAGCGATTGCTTGGTTAGTAAGTGCTTTTCAAAAAAGCCAGCCATCATAGTATGGTAATGCAAAGTGGTGCCTTTGCCTTCACGTAGGCTATGTGAGCGGTTAGGGTATGAGAAAAACTCAAACTGCTTGTTATGCTTTACAAGCTCGTCAATTAAACGCTCTGAGCCTTGATAATGCACGTTATCATCGCCTGTGCCGTGAATAAGCAACAGCTTACCGGTTAGGTTTTTAGCAAAGGTAATCGGCGAGGTGTTATCGTAACTCGCAGGATCGGTGTTTGGGTTGCCTGCATAACGCTCTTGGTAAATGGTGTCGTATAAACGTATATCTGGCACCGGTGCTGAGGCAATGCCTACTTTAAATTTATCACCGTGGCGGAACAGTAAGTTAAGGGTTGAACTACCGCCCCCTGAGTGTCCCCACACGCCAACGCGGTCAGTGTCTATTACATCCCAACGTTTAGCCATAGCATCAAGCGCGTCTACTTGGTCTTGCACGGTAATTGAGCCAATTTTTTTATAAATCGATTTGCGCCAATCTCGGCCTTTTGGTGCACGTGTACCACGATTATCAACCGATGCCACAATAAAACCTTTTTGCGTTAGCAGTGATTTATACAGGTAACTGTTGCCTTCCCATCGGTCTTGCACGGTAGAGCCCCATGGTTCGCCGTATACGTAAAACACAATTGGGTATTTTTTACTTTTATCCATGTTTTCTGGGAACATAATGTAGCCGTCAAGCTCGGTGCCATCTTGCGCATTTACTTTAAAAAACTCATGCTTTGGTAAGCTTTGCTCAGCCAGTTTTTGTTTAAGCTTTGTATTTTCAACTAAGGTTTTTACATTACTATGATCTGCCACTTTAATGATCTCTTTAGTCGGTGGCGTACCAAATTTTGAGTAAGTGTGCATAGCCCATGAGGCATCTTTTGACATGTAGTAGCTGTTTGAACCTTCAAACTCAGCAGGCGTTACCCGTACCGGTTTGCTGCTGCCATCAAGCGGTGTGCTGTATAAATAACGCTGACCAGGATCGTTTGGCGAGGCAATAAAATACATTACGTTTTTGTCTTCATTGATGCTCAGCATATCAATAATGTCGTAATCGCCTGGGGTTAGGTCGATAATAGTTTTGCCATCGCGCGATACACGATAAAGATGACGCCAGCCGTCGCGTTCGCTATGCCAAATAAAAAACTCACCGTCTTTTGACCAGTTGGCTTTATAAAACCATTCTATAAACGCATCGTCTTTGTCTTCTAAAATTTTAGTCAGTTGCTGCTTTTGCCAATCAAACAACCACACTTTGTTATGGCTTTGTGGGCGGTTTAAGTCTTGAATCATTAATTCATTACCGGTGCCTGCCCAGCTAATACGCGGAATATAACGGTCGCGGTTATCGCCTTCAAGCTCAGCCCAACGGGTTTGTTTATCAGCAAGGCTTACCACACCAACACGCACGGCAGAGTTGGTTTCACCCGCTTTAGGATAAGGGAATTCTTTAAGGGTAGGGTACAGTTCGTCAGTGTTGTTGATCATAGTGAAAAATTTAACGTCACTGGTATCAAGCTGCCAATAGGCGATTGATTTGTTGTCGGGGCTCCAACGAAAACCATCGGCAATAGTAAACTCTTCTTCGTATACCCAATCAAAATTACCGTTAACAATGGTGGCACTGCCATCGGTTGTGAGCGCAGTTACATCGTTACTACCAACCGCTTGCATATAAATATTGTTGTCGCGTACGTAAGCCACTTTTGAGCTATCTGGCGAGAACTTAGCAAACATTAATTTAGTTGGCTCAACGTCTTTACCACCAAGTTGCTGTAATTGGTTAGTCTCAAGGTTAAGTAACCAAAAATCGCCTCTGCTGCGCGAACGCCAAACTTGCTCGCTGTTGGTAAATACCATCAGCCATTTACCGTCTTTTGACCACTGATAGCTTTCGATTGCAAATGACTCGTCTGCGCCCTCTGGCAACAGCTTTTCAAACTCAACCAATACTTTACGGCCCGTGCCGTCAGCATTGTAAAATACAATGTCGTTGCCTTTTACGCCGTGCTCTTTGTCGTCATCGGCGTTGCTATCGTCTGCTTTTTCTTTTTCGCTTTCGCGCTCTTCAAGTACGGTGTAGCCGGTACCATCGTCTAGCCATTTAAAGTAAGTGCTTCGCTGGGTTTTAAATTCTTTATCTTTATAAATTTGCGCTAGGCTTAATGGATTATTCACGGTGCTCATCGCTGCATTATTGTTGGTTGTTATGCTGGTACTTGAACATGCTTGCAAGCCTAAGCCCGCAACAATGGCCAGTGCCAAGCCCGATATTTTGATCAGATTCATTGTTATTGTTCCTTGGGTCTGCTGACCTTTATAGATTAAGGCGCTTATTACATTTACTGTAACAAAATAACCTACACAATATCAGCATGCTTAACGCACAAAGCTATGGTTTAAACCCAAACTTTTATAATTAATTACCATGCTGGATTTTTAAATTCATCACTGAGCGTGTCGATTAGTGCTCTTACTGTTGCCGATAAATGCTGACGAGAAGGGTAAAGCACATATATTTTCATTTGGTTTAATGTCCATGGCGCTAATACACGCTGCAAGCGACCATCAAGTATATATTGATTTGCCAAATACGTAGGCTGTACTGAAATACCACCACCGGCTATGGCTGCATGAAGTAATGTGGTGGCCTCGTTTGCACTTAAATTGCATTTAACATCAACAGATTGAAACTCATCCCCGTTGTGTAAATGCCAAATATATCGGTCGAAGTTTTTATAGCCTAAACACTGATGAGCGCTTAACTGTTGTGGTGTCGTTATTGGCGGATAATCAGCAAGGTAGTCGGCTGAGGCCACTAATATAGATTCACACTCGGCAATAGGTTTACCTATTAACGAAGGATCAGGATTGGCTGCAATACGTATTGCCAAATCAACACGTTGCTCTATTAGATCTGTGGTTGAGTCTTCAAGATCTATGTCTATTTGCACGTTAGGGTGACGTTTCATAAAACGTGTAAATATAGGGGCTAATTGTGCAAAACCTAACGACATACTGGTCGCTACTCGTATTTTACCTGACAACTGTTGCTGGCTTTTAGTTTGTTCAACTAAACGGTTAGCCTGTGCTAACCATTGCTCTATTTCGGGTAAACAGGCCTCGCCGGCGGTGGTAAGCGTTACTTTACGGGTAGTGCGATGCAATAAGCGCGTATTTAACCAGGCCTCTGCCGACTCAATATGACGAGTAACCATAGGGCGTGACATTTCAAGCCGATCGGCAGTAGCAGTAAAACTGCCTGAGTAGGCAACATCCACAAAAACCTGCGCTGCGGTGAGTTTATCCATAGTATTTGCACGATTTATGAAACAATGATGCTAATTATTGGTTGTTTTTCTGAACATATCAAACCTTTATTATGCTCGCATTAGCAACCAATGATGAGAATACTATGAACCTACGCACTCTTTTACTAAGCACACTATTAGCCAGCAATATCGCTATTGCAGACGAAACCCCACTAACCCTTGATGTGTATAACGCTGACAGCAATAGCTTTCATGTTAATGCCACGCTGGTGTATGGCCGTACCGATGCAATTTTAATTGATACCGGATTTACCAAAGCAGATGCACTGCGCATTGCCGCCAAAGTAATTGACTCTGGTAAACAACTAAAAACTATTTTTATTAGCCAAGCCGATCCTGATTACTACTTTGGCGCTGAAGTGTTACAGCAGTTTTTTCCTGACGCAAAGATTATAACCACACCGGCAGTGCACCAAAAAATAGCAGCAAAGCTTAAAGGTAAACTTGCTTTCTGGACGCCAAAAATGGGGGAAAACGCCCCTAAAAACCCCGTCGTACCTAAGATATTTAATGGTAATAGCTTAAAAATAGAAGGCCATACCATTGAAATTCGTGGTACAGAGGGTGAGCATAATCATCGCCCATATTTATGGATCCCTGATAATAAAGCTATTTTAGGAAATGTGGCTGTATACGCTAATGTTCATTTATGGATGGCCGATGCACAAACTCAGGCAGAGCAAAATGCATGGGCAAAGCAACTTAATGAAATGAAAGCACTCAACCCTGACGTGGTGATCCCTGGGCATATGAAAGCAGGCACCCAATTAGATGCTGCAAATATTGATTTTTCAATCCAGTATTTAAAGGATTTTGCACACGCTAAGCAAAGTAGTGATAGCAGTAAGCTGCTGATAGATAAAATGACCAACTCATACCCAGAGGCTGTATTACCTATGGCTCTTAGCATTGGCGCTAAAGTTCATAAAGGCGAAATGAAATGGTAATTACTTACGCTTAACCACTGTAATAAATACAGTAGAACCAAAAAACACGCCTAGCAAAGTCTGGCGTGTTTTTTATTATTGCCACAAATACATACTGGCTCGTTTATTGGCAATATTTAATTCAAATACCTCAGTGCTTGCACACATAGCAGCGCCATAGCATACATGTAGCGGTAACAAGTGCTCTTCTCTAGGGTGATTAAAGCGTGCAGCTGGAGCTTGCTGCCATGCTAATAATTGATGTTCACGCTGTTGCTCGGTTAATGTTTGATCTGCGATTGTGCTTACCAACCAATTTTCAAATGCCTGATTTTGCTGGTTAACATCGTTTGATTGAGTAACACCAAAAGCGCGCATATTATGGAAGGTAAAGCCTGAGCCTATAATTAATAAGTTATCGTAATCAATACTTTGCAACGCTTTACCAATTTCAACATGCAACAGCGGATCAAGGCTTGGGTGCAAGGATATTTGCACACAGGGAATATCGGCCTCTGGATACATAATTTTTAACGGTACAAACATACCGTGATCGTAGCCACGCTGTAGATCGAGTTTTGAGTCAATATTGTGTGTTGTGAGCGCTTGTTGTACTAAATTAGCAAGTTGCGGCTGGCCAGCACAAGGGTAAGTTAATTGATACGCCTGCTTAGGAAAACCGTAGTAATCGTAAATTAATTTAGGTGTTGCTGAGGCTGTGATTGCAATAGGGGTTGATTCCCAATGTGCGCTGATCATTAAAATAGCGCTAGGCTTTTTGATTTTAGCAGCAACGGTTTGTAAACATTCCACCATATCTTTATGGCTTGGCTCTCCTAGCAGCGGTAATGGACCGCCGCCATGAGATAAAAAGAAAACATTTGCTGGTTGCGGCATACTTAACCCTTAATTGTTCGATGTGGTTATTATAATGCATGCTCAAATCACAATTAACTAGCCACAAAAATGCACAGCTAAAGTGCAAATTCTAAGAAGCTCTAGCAGTCATCAACCAAACCACAATACTGGCAGGGGTAACACCTTTAATACCTTGGTTTAATTTTTCGCAGCTGAGCATTTTTAAGCTGTACTGCTTTGCATAAATACTCTGTACCTCTGCCGCAGGCACACTGTATGGCGTGCCACTACGTTGAGATTGGTCGTAAATACAGGTGATCAATAATTGCGGTGCAGCATCACTTAGGCTAATCAAGTGTTGGGCATATTGACTGCGAATAGTGTAGGGTAGCGCGACTAAGGCACCGCGATCATATATTGCATCAACATGACCTAAATGCTCAACCGTTAAAGCAAACACATCACCGGCCCAAATACAGATCCCCAGAGCCTGATACGCAGTAAGTAGACCATGTGTCGTTATTTTTGGCGTAAGTGCTAATTCATCAAACAGTTGTTGAACAGCAAGCTCACTAAGTTCTACACCCACAACTTGCATGCCCTTATTGAGCAAGTAGTGTATATCAACTGTTTTGCCACACAAAGGTACAAACACACGACTATCTAGCGGTAAATTTAAGTTAGTAAAATAACGATCTAAACTCGGGTTTACATTATCGCCATGAAAGCCAACATCATTATTTTGCCAGCGCTTTAACCAATATTCTGCTTGCATAATAACCTCTCAAAAGAGTGACAGCGCTAATGCGCTTAGGTATAAACCCACACCAAACACTGCGTGCGATAAAATGCTTTTAATTCTAGCTGTGATTGGCTTTGATGTTTTAGCCGCAGCAATACCTAGCCCGAGAGCTGGTTGCATCAAAAAAAAAGGTATAACAACCGTTAGCACGCCAAAAAATAGAGCAGGCATTAAGCTTGGCGCTGTTAACCAATGATTTGGCAACAATAGTATAAATACCAATGCAAAAATAACCCCTATGAAGTAATGACTAAACCAACCAATTGCGCATTCATTAGGTTGTGCAGCGGTTTTACTAATAGCAAGGTGTTTCCACTTGCCGTAGCGCATTAAACATAGCCAGCGACCCACTATACAAAAGTTTAAAGAGTTAATACCAAACTTACTAAGTAGTAGCGCCCATACATCAAGTAATGCCGTAGCACCTATACCAATAATTATGACCGCCAACCAATCAATTGTTGAAAACATAATGTCACCCTTTGCTGAAAACTTAAGCACTATGATATATACTTGCAAAAACGTTAAATACAAAGATTTAATCAAACTTAAATTGCAAAAGTGGAATCATGTTAGACGATATAGTGTTGTTTGTGCACATAGTTCAACAAGGGGGCCTGTCTCAAGCAGGCGAGTATTTATCGCTCCCTGCGGCAACCGTTACAAGGCGATTACAACGCCTAGAGTCTCGACTGGGCCAAAAGCTGCTGCACCGCTCTGCGCGCCAATTTACACTAACCCAACAGGGAGAGGTTTATTACCAAAGCTACGCAAGTTTAGTTGAGCAGTTTGAACAAACCAGTCATCACCTCAATCAACAAAAAGAGCAATTAAGCGGCAAACTTAAAGTGCTTGCGCCGCTTAATATTTGCCATGGCTTTTTAAAGTCAATGTGGTTGTCGTTTACTAAAGAGTATCCTGATATCCAATTGGAACTTGTTTTAAGCAATCAACTTGAAGACATAATTAAAAGCCAAGCCGACTTAGCATTAAGAATCGGCCCACAAGCGGATTCACTTTTGCAACAAAAAAAACTCGGACAAGCAGATTCGATTTTGGTGGCTACCCCAATTTATTTAACCAATGCACCAGTGCTCACAGAACCAAGCGACCTTAAACAACACCGCTTAATTGGCACGACACTAAGAAATAAATGGCCACTCACTCACATTACTTCACGCGCAAGCTATACACACATGTGTCGATTTAGCAGTATTTATAACGATACTGGCTTTGTTAAATACCAAGTGGCTGATCATCAAGGAGTAGGCTTATTACCTAGATTTGAAATTATAAACGAGTTGGCAACAGGAGAGTTTGTAAGGGCATTACCAAACTGGCAAAGCCATAATCGCGAAATCTTTGCTATTTGGCCAAGCGGTCGTTTACTTAGTAAAAAAGCGGTTTGTTTACGTGATTACATACATAATTTTATTCAGCAACAGTTACCAGGGAGTTAACCATTTTTATGCCATCGGTATTCCATTTGCTTTGCTGTATGCTCAGCGTGTGATGGGCTTATTAACTGCGCAACTAATGCCAAACTCATATCAACTCCCGCAGAAATACCACCAGAGGTAGTAAATTTACCTTGTGACACCCAACGCTTATTTGCAACTACGTTTAGGCTTGGGAACATAGCAGCAAGATCGGCTTGATCTTCCCGATGCGTAGTCACCGTTAAGCCATCGAGCAAACCCGCTTTGGCTAATAAAAAAGCCCCTGTACACACCGAAGCAACGTGATTTGCAGAATCAGCCGCTTTTTTTACCCAGCTAATTACTTGCGACTTACTTAGCTCACCAGTATGAACACCACCAACCACAATAAGCAAATCAATAACCGGATGATCGGCAAAACTGTAATGGGGGTTTACACTAAACCCTGCGCGGGCAATTACTGGCGCTGCATGTTCTGCTACAAAAAATACCTGCCAGTTATTATCTGCTAAGCGCTTTGCCGTGCTAAACACTTCAAATGGGCCTGAAAAATCCAGTACTTCGGCATCATCGTAAATATAAATCCCAATGTTCATAACGTGTTTTCCTTGACTGCATCGAACATTAACTTTAACCATCTTAAGTCTTTTGCATCCAAATTTGCTTGTTTATGTAATGAGGGTTCATCGTAAACATCTTTATAAACATGACAGACAGCAACTTCTGTTAACTCACGCCATTTGTCATCGTTAAGTTCTGATAATGATCCATCAGCTAAATTAAAACAGCTTAAAGGATCATGCTCAGCTTCAGTCGTTCTAAGAGTTAACTCTAATTCTTGTAGAATAGGGTTGATCAACTGCAGCGTGTTTGCGGCCTCAAACTCTGTAATTATATTGTTTTGAGCTGCTTTTATTTCTTTTTCAAGTTGATACTGAGACAGTTTATCGGCAGAAGCACGAACATCATACTTATTCAGTAGGCCGGTGATGCTTGGCAACATAGCTTTAGCTGCAATGCCAGCTCCTAACAATGGGTTTGCAATAGCTGCTAAGCCGCCAACTAAAAGCATTCCGTAGGTGAGTTTTTGATCTAAAGCATCAATATCGTTGGCAAGCGACTGTAATGAGTTAGTTTGACCAACAGCTTGCTCACGCATAATTTCATCGGCACTGTTTAGCATATAGTGGCGAAGACCTGCTTCAGCGTGCTCATTAGGAAAATGAAAAATACGCCGCTTGGGCAAGTTATTAATCTCTGGTACACCTTTTGGTAAATAGCGCATGGTATGTAAAGCGAATTGATGTTCAGATAGTGCAAAAGGAATAACAAAGTAATGCTTTTCATCGAATGACGTAGGGGTTTGCGTACCAAAGCGCTCAAACGACGTAAAGATCGGCAAGCCATCGATTTTTTCTCTTGCTAAGACATACCCTTTATTAAATTCATCAAACAGTTGATCTGATGTTGATTTTAGCTTAGCGACTCCTTTATTTATAAAACCTTTCATCGCTATAAATTATCCTTCTTGTTACTTTAAACTGCACGTCTATATGATGACACAATAACGTTTAGCAAAATTATTCATCTAACTCTAATTGCGCTCGTTCAACGCTTTCTTTAGGCAATTCTTTTTGTACCGACACCCCTAATTCTTTAAACTCAGAAGCTTGTTTAATTAAGTTACCTTTACCGCGATATAACTGTGAAAACGCTTTATCGTAGCTTTCTTTGGCTTTATCGAGCTGTTTACCCACGCCTTCCATACTGGTTAAAAACCCATTGAGCTTGCTATAAAAACGCTCAGCACGATTAGCCAGCTCTTTTGAATATTTAGTTTGCTCTTCAAAGCGCCATAACTGTTTAACAATATTTAAACTGGTTAGCAGGGTAGTGGGGGTAGCAACCAGAATGTTTTTTTCAATGGCTTGTTGGTAAATGTCGCTTTGGTATTTAAGGGCTTCTACAAACGCGGATTCTATCGGTACAAACATGATCACTACCTCAGGGGAGTTAAGCCCTGGTAAGCGGTCATATGATTTACTAGCAAGCTCATTAATACGCGCTTTTACGGCCTCAACATGCTCTTTAATTGCTTGTTGAGCTTCTAGTTCATTATCGGCATTAACGTAGCGTGTGTATGCGTTTAGCGATGTTTTAGCATCAATCACTAAGTGGCGGCCTTGAGGTAAATACACCACTACATCAGGGCGCAAACGGCCGTCTTCGGTATTAAACGACACTTCTCGCTTGTAATCGGTACCAGCGCGTAGGCCTGCGCTGTCAAGCACATTTTCGAGCATGAGTTCGCCCCAATTACCTTGGGTTTTCTTTTGCCCTTGTAAGGCATTGCTTAGCTTATCGGCCTGATCGGTAATTGCTTGGCTTTTGGCTTGTAAATGTAATAGCTCGGTTTTAAGTGCTGCACGTTGCTGTAAGTCTTCAACGTGAATAGACTCCATTTTATCTCTAAAGCCTTTTAGCTCACCTTGAACCGGCTTAAGTAACTGCTCTATGCTTTCTTGATTGAGGGTTTTAAATTTTTGCGACTTTTCTTCTAATATTTGGTTAGCTAAATTTTCAAATTCTTTTTTAAGCGTTTCTTTACTTTGCTCTATATGGGCGAGTTGTTCACTAAAATGCTGCTGCTTTTGCTCAAGGGTAGTGCGTATATTATTAAGCTCTACATCGCGCAGGTTGTATTGCTCTCGCAGAACGGTTAGCTCAGCTTCGGCTTTACGCCAATATTGATTATAAAGTTGGCTTTGCTTTTCTTGCTCAGTTAAACGGGTTTTAAAATGCTGAGACTGATCCCGCTGCTCTTGATGTGTAAGTCCTAATAAATCGTGCTCTTCAACCAACGCGGCATATTGGCTTTGTGTTTGCTCATGCTGGCTTTGTAATAACATTAACTGTTGTTGTTGCTCATTTACTTGGCGCTTTATTTTTTTGCTTAATTGCATTGATACAACACCACAAATAGCCATGCCTGTTATAGCGCCAGCACTTACACTTAACCAATCTAAATGGGATAAAAACGAAGTAAACATAAAATAAACTTTTAAAATTTAGTGACATGCCATCATAACGAATAACGCTCTTTAGCAGTAGGGGTAACGCACTAAATTAAGCGCATAAAAAAAGCCAGCTATTAAAGCTGGCTCAATATTACTTAATCAGTAATCAAACAGGGAAATCAACATGAAACTTGTATAACAACACATCACTACAAGCATAATAGTAGACGCGTCCTGATTAAATTAGTTCAAAATAATTTTTAAAAAAGTTGAATTTAGAGCATAAAAAAAGCCAGCTAATAAAGCTGGCTCAATATTACTAAATTAGTAAATTAGTAATCAAACAGGGAAATCAACATGAAACTTGTATAACAACATATCAACTACAAGCATATTAATAGACCCAGCTATTATTGATTAGTTCAAAAATATTTTAAATAAAATTGTTTAAAATATTCAGGCAAAAAAAAAGCCAGCGCTGAACTGGCTGGCTTAATCATTACTATGTCTAGTAACTACTATATGGGATATCAACATGAAAACTTGGAGAAACTGCAATTTAACCAAGCTGTATTAATAGACGCCCACCATTCAAATAAGTTCAAAAAATTATTGTTAATTTTTAACTTTTAATTAAAGACAACATTTGTTGTTCATCAAACTGGGTAAAACTCATTGATTTTTCGGTAAATAATGCATCTACAAGCGCTTGTTTATCTTGCTGCATTTGAAACACCTTTTGTTCAATAGAGTTAGCCATAATCAATTTATACACAAATACCGGATTAGTTTGACCAATACGATAAGCACGATCGGTCGCTTGCTTTTCAACAGCTGGATTCCACCAAGGATCAAAATGAATAACGGTATCGGCTTGGGTTAAATTAAGCCCTGTGCCACCTGCTTTTAAGCTAATTAAAAATACCGAAGTAGTGCCACTGGTGAATTCGTCTATCACTTTATCGCGATGGCGCGTTTGCCCAGTTAACATGCTAAATTTAATGTTAAGTGTATTCAAACGCTCGGCAATTAAATCAAGAGCAGAGGTAAACTGGCTGAATATAATCACCTTACGGCCAAGGCTGAGCATTAAAGGTAAATGGCTTGATAACCATTCTAACTTAGCACTAGCAGCGTCGGTTTCTGGCTCAATAAGTTTAGGATGACAACATATTTGGCGAAGTTTTAATAGTGCCTCTAGAAAGGCGAGTTTACTTTTTTGCACGCCTTGCTCGGCAAATAAATCAATGAGTTTTTCTTCAAGCGCATGTGTTATGCCTTGGTACATGTCTTTTTGTTTAGGCTCAAACTCAAACTCTTTAACAAGCTCCGTTTTTTGCGGCAGTTCTTGAGCCACTTGGGCTTTAGTCCGGCGCAAAATAAACGGCATAATTAGCGCTTTTAACTGCTCTGCACGCTCAATGTTACTTTCGCGCTCAATAGGACCTTGAAAGTGCTGTTTAAAGTGTGCCTGGGAACCTAGTAGCGAAGGCATAGCAAAATCGAGTAACGACTTTAATTCAAATAAATTGTTCTCAATTGGGGTACCGCTTAAGCAAAGCTTAAAATCGGCATTCAAACGTTTAACTAACCGCGATACCTGTGCCGTATCATTTTTAATATACTGCGCTTCATCAAGAATAATGTTTTCAAAATACAGTGGCGAATAATAAGCAATGTCGCGTTTTAATAACGGATAGGTTGTTAATATACACTGTGCTTGTGCCAAGTGTTTCAACGCATCATTACGGTGTGCACCAAAAATAGTGGTCACTTTTAAGTTTTTAGCAAACTTGGTAATTTCGTTTTGCCAATTACTCACTAAGCTTGTTGGGCAAACAATAAGCGTAGGGCCAGCCTGCGGAGTATTATAAGAACTGGCTAAATAAGCAATCACCTGCAAAGTTTTACCCAAGCCCATATCGTCGGCTAAAATACCACCTAGCTGATTACGCTTTAAAAAGTTAAGCCAAGCTACGCCTTCTTGCTGGTATTCTCTAAGCACCACAGAATCGTGTAAGCCATGAATGGCGATATTGGGCGATAACAATGCGTCATTGCTTAGCTCATCAAGGTAGCGCTCTAATGAAGGATCATGTAGCTCAACATTAATGGCTGTGTGCTTAACTAACTCAGGTAAGTATGAAAGTGGAATATTAAATTCGTCGCGCGTTTTAATAAACTCAAATCGCAATTTAAACTCAATTAATAAATTAAACGCAGCCTTATCTATAACTCCAAATTGACGGCCAACGGGGTAGTAATAAAACAATTCGCTTTGACGATTTAACGATTCAAACAGTTTATTATTTACATTAAATAAAGTGGCCACTTTGGTATCGTTAAGCACAACTTTGCAATGCATTTGATGCCCAGCAGCTCTGTTTACATGCAAGGAAATTTGGTTTTTAGTATCGGCAATATTTATTTTGCTCATTGATACTTGCCAGCCACGTTGCTTAAAGCTTGGTAACACCTCATGCGCTAACCAGTGTAAGTGAATAGCCGATTCCTGACTAAAAATAAACTCGCTGTGTAAACCCCCTTTACAAAAATCAAAGCCTAAGTTGACCAGCTCGTTGGTAACGGTGTTTTCAAATGCACTATTTATTAGTTTTTCAGGCGCTGTACCTGCTAAGTAGTTTTTATTTTTATACTTAAACGATAACGAAATAGCCATTACTGAGCCCGACATGCTAACTTTAAGTACGGCATTACTCAACGACTTAACAGGCATGCTTAGTGCATTAGTAGGATGGGGAATAACACCGGCACCAAAATTATCAGCAAGCTGCTTATAAATTCGATCAAAGTTTGTATCGTGTAGTGCAGGTATTGTTTGTAAATGAGCAATTTCGTCAGCACTGAGCGGCGTGCGAATGCGGCCTAGCTTGTATTTATCTAAATCTAAGTAGATGGGCGGCGTAGTTTTAATTAACGCCCAATTAGGAATTTGATCAAGATGAATTTTTAACTGGGTGACTTCTTTTTGTTTTTCCCAAACAAAATTTAGGGGTAAGCCAGGTTGCGCTTTTATAGGTACTCGGGAACGCTGTAAAAATAATCGTTCTGTAGCTAGTAACTGCTGCAGCGCGTTAAAGCCCCATTGACCTTTGAGTTCAATATTACCGACCGCATTTTGCGAGCGGATCCAGCTGTATAATCTAAAATCACTTTCTAGCAGGTCGCTAGGGGTTACAAAACTATTAAGCTGTTGCTCAGTTAAATTGCGACCTAATGCATAATTATTATTTTTATCGTAGTTGGCAATTTTAGGCGTTAAAAATACTTTATCGTTTTCAATATCTAATACAAACAGTAACACTTGTGATGGATGAGCTTGATCGGTGTTTTTAAGCGAGCTGAGTTCGCTAAACCAGTCATTAATAAAATAGTCTTCGCCGTATTCACCTGAGTGTTCAATTTTAAGTTTTAACAAAATTGCAGCCAAATGGCGGCATTTAGTTTTAACATTACAAGTACAGTGAGTGTCGACTGAATAGCCAGTTGGTAATTTACTGATCTCAATTCGTTGGTTAAACGCAATGCCCTTATCGCCTTGCACAGTAGAATCAACAACAGAAAAATCAGCATTATGTTCTAACCAACTTATTTGGCCGTTTTTATAATACGACTTACCTTTTGCTAACACCGCGGGTTTAAACAATTTTTTTATGAATCGCTCAGAAAGAGGAAACTGGGTAGCCTGCTCATTTTTAATTTCTTCAAAAATAGCCATTAAATCATTTTTTGATAAGTTAGCAGACATGTCACTCAAAGTATTAAAATTTAAAAACAATTTTTCCAGTATATGCCTTATCAACGCTGAGCTAAAGCAATATTATTTTTAAAATAAACTGGTTGGATCTGATTGGTTAGTAAAAAATTGGTTTATAAGGATTGTTTAATTTTGCTCACTAAAAAAAGGCGTTTAAATTACAAAATAAAAACAATAAATTAACTTAATAGAGAGGTTTTGCTAGGAGTAGATCAGGTTTTTACTAACAAGGTAGCAATTTAATCAAATAGAGTAGGTTTAGTTAGTAAAGATACGATCCTTAGTAGTTTATCGGGCTTTATTTGCTTTTTATCACCACGGAAGATCAGATTTTTACTAACTAATTAAGAAGGCTAGATCACTATTTAACTAACCTCCCCCCTTTACAGATCACGATATTACTAACTAATTAAAAGCACTTAATAGTTTAGTAAGTTGTTCTAAGCGCTTGTCTGTCATCACTTTATTATTAATTTTTATTGAAACGTCACCACTTTTAAGGTTACGTTGCACACTAATAAAGTCGTTTTCAAGCACAGCCTCACGCTTTAATGCTGTTTTAGGCTCTGCGGTTAATAGTTTAGTGATCAGCATAGCGCGCTTGTCGTCGGCTTCTAAGGCGTTAACTTCATCATTGCTTGCAAGTGCTACAACTAACTCGTTAAATGCAACCTCGTCTCGCTCCTTTGCGTTAATCAGCTTTTTAGCGACTTCTCTACCAACATGATTAGCTGTTGGGTAAAGGGCTATAACATCGGCAGATATTTGCTCATACGCTTTAATCGCATCCGCAATGGCGGTATGCGATACCCCTTCAATAACGGCAATCTCGCGGTACGATCCTTTTTTGCCTTGTTGAATGAGTTCGTTTCGAGTTTGCTGATACGCTTGACCTAACTCCCAAAGACTTGGAGCAATGTATTGATCCGAAGAAACTGCTAACACTTTAGCATCTTGCTCATTAAAATCACTTGAACTCAAAACAAGATAATCTGCACCAGCCAAAATACAGGCTTTGCGACGTCTTGAGCCTGCAAGAACAAGACTCATATCACCTTGATCCCAAAGCAGGGCGGGGTGCTGATTACGTCCATCTTCTTTAATTGCAGGAAGTATATCGGATACCGACTTTTCGTTTAAAAGCGCTTGTACACGGCGATTTTTACCATAAACCTGAGTCGATTTTTCAATCTCGTTATGAGCAATCACTTTACAAACCAAGGTAATTTCGCGATTAGGATCGCTTGGCGCAGGCATACGAATAACATCGCCTGCATTAGCTTGCTCTAAAAGAGCGTCTAAGCTGCTACTGCCAACAGCGGTTGCAAAGGGATCTAAGCGGGTGTCATTTTTACGTTTTTTAGCCATTTTTAGTCAACATCCTTACTTAGGCGTATTTAATTTTGATTGTGTAGATTGCCAATTTGAACGAATTAGCATTTCGAGTTCGTCTACAACATCTTTGATATTTTCTTGTGCGCGCATTAACGATTCTCTACTCGCTAAACTGTCAGACGCTTTTTGATCAAAAATAGTATTAAACGAGGATGAACTCGCAGTAATTGCTGAGCTGTGATTAATAGGGTAGCTCATGACTTGGCGACCAAAGGCGCTTCTTACGTCTTTAACTATGTCACGTTGTGAGTGATTACCTTTTACATAATTGGTAACCAAAAATTGCATAAAGTCCCAACCATCGTGACCAAGAGCTGCAACGGTATGATAAATCTCACCTAAACGTTTTAAATATTTATTATTAGCATCAAAGTCTACCGCTTCAGGATGAACCGGTATAAGCATCGCTGTAGAAGCCATTAATGCATTATAAAACATAAAGTTAAGAGTAGGCGCTGTATCAATTAGTAAAATATCAAATTCATCTTTTACTGGCTCGATAACACGCTCTAACAGCTTATGGTAATGGCGAGTTTGCTCATAGTTTGAGGTGTCTTTAAGCAACGTTGCAGTTTCGTGTTCAAAATAAAAATCATCCATACCTGAGGGTAAAACACGAATATTAGGAATATGAGTTGGTAAAAAAGAGTTTGAAACAAATTCAGACCAGGTTTCTCCTTCTTCAAGATCAATGCAGTCACGCATTAAATCACCAACAGTAATTGGATCGGGCTCAGAAGATGGGAAAAAGCTAGATGATGACCCCTGTGGATCTAAATCGACAATGCCAATTCGGTAACGCTTGATGTTAGTAGTTGCAAGTGCTGCAGCAATATTAACCATGCTCGTTGTTTTACCACAACCACCTTTTAGTGAATTAATAACAATAACTTGGAGTTTGTCTGTCGGTGCACGATGATCGGGTTTTATATCCATTATATCGGCCATGGCAAAAATATTAACCAACGTATAAGCGTAATGACCGTTTGCACCGCGTTTTATGTTTAAATCGTCAAAATCACCATTGTCATGGCGTCTTTTTAAGGTACGATTATTACAACCAAGTAAATCAGCAGCGGCTTTTTGGGTGTAGGTTCTTAATTCTTTTTCTTCAGATTTAAGATGGGCGCGGTAATGTTGAATACGTCCTTCTAGTGATTTTTCAGCAACTTCTGCGGTTGCTTTCAAAAGTCGGTAGGTATCTAGCGCATTATTATTGATAGACATACTTTATTCCTCAAAGTTAGGCGTTTAGTATAATGTCCATTCAATTAGCTGTAAACAACTATTTAAGGCGACATGCATTTTAAATACATGACATATAAAATAATTTTACGCCTTTAATATTGCTTAGTATAAATAAAGAAGTTTAAGTATGGTTAAATATATAAGGTATTAAAGGCTAAGGCCTTAAAATATACATATAACATTATGATTTATATAAACAATGTTAAAAAAACTGGATCAGTATTGTACGTGGTTAAGATCAGATCCTTATCTACTAGCAGATCACCTTTTTACTAAGCAAATATTTAGCAGCTTAGTTACGCACAGGTTAAGCACTGAGTTACTCACAAAATAGATGCTGTAGATCATGTTTTTACTAAGTAAATTATAAAGTTATGCACCCACCATCAGGAATAATAAGCGGTTTAATTAGTATAGATCTGATCTGTAGTAAGTACAGATCAGATCTATGCTAACTGGAACTAAACTTATCCACAGGCCTCTCATTTTTACTGTCATTTGTCGTGCTAAATTTAAAAAAAAACACTTTGCAATGGACAAATTTATTCTTCAGTTAGTAAAAATTCGGTTTATTAAAGCCTAGTTAGTAAAAACCTGATCTGAAATCTCATGTTTTAACTTTTTCTTAGTAAAATATTGATCTGTGCATTTTATTTGAAGTCAGATCACTTTTATACTAACTTAAACATTTAACTTTTGTGGCTTTATGTGTTGTTATTAGCTGTCACAATAAAAACGGAAATAAAAACCATGAGCCGAAAGGTCAACATCTCGGTAGATAACTTGCCCGATACACTTAGGGGCCAAATTCACGGGGTGGAAAGTGCAATTGATAACGAAAGCTTAGCACTATTTACAGATAATAAAGATGTGCGAATTTCGATAGAAAATGCAGCCCATGGGTTACGCGCTTACTCTAACACATTTAACCATTATGATCTGTGGGGACGCTTTGTTCGCTCAGGACATAAAAAGCTGCCACTTGAAGAAGCCCCTAAAAAAACCATAATTACACGTAAGATATCTGAAAAAGTAGACGGTATTTTATACGATGGTGAAATTAAAATAACACCGGCTGTGGTAAGTACTCGTAAAGATGGTGAAGACGTAGAATACTTAGTTTGGCCATCAGATAGAGAAGAAAAAGTTGAGCGTGCACTTATTCGCCTTGCTTCAAAAGGTAAAATAGTAAAAATTAATTTTAAGTCCGGTATTCAATATGCCGTTGTGTTTTCTATGAACGAATTAGCACAAGAACTTAAAGCGGTAGGTCAATCTATGCCTTACCCACAAATTAAAGAATCGCTCGAAGCATTACAAGGTTCAAAACTTTCTTTTAAATATTCTGCTACTGACACTAAAAACTCAGATATTGATGATTCGTTCTACGAGTCGAATATGAACTTTTTATCGTCTTTACACTTTAGTGGTAAAAAAGGCCAAGGCGGAAATGTTAAATGTGTAGCGTGTTTAAATGCGTTTGTTCATAACATGATAGATAACCTTGAATATAAAGGTTATTATTTTAATAGTGCTCAAGAGTTAAAGCGCGGATTATCGCGTTGGATGATGCTACGTTTATATCATTTATGGCGCTATGCTGCCCCAGGAAAAACATACCATTTTAGACTGCTGTCTATTATGGAAAAATATGGCTCTATCTATTCAACTGATGATATTACCGAAAATAAATTAAAAGCACTGCGCCGTGATATGACTACCACGATGAAAGATTTAATAGAAAAAGGAGCAATATCTGAGTACAGCATTACTAATGTAAAAGATGATAAAACAGGTAATATTGTAGATTACACTTATGAAATGCACCCATCTGATCAGTTTTGTGATGAGATACTGGCATTAAATAAACATAACAAGCGTATAGAGATACAAGGTGGTAAACGCATTGTTGAAAATGCAGTATTAATTGATGAAGATAAGCTGGAAGAAATTGTAGAAAAATAATTATATTAATTTTTACCAGTAGTTATATTAAAGGCCACATTAAGTGGCCTTTTTAACATAATTACTTTGTTACTTGTTCTAAATATAAACGGTCTACCAGAAAGTCATACTCACGTTTTCGTGGATGTGATAACGGTTTTTCGTAACTCGGCAGTTGGCCATACTTAACATCGGGTTGTGGGTTTATAAGAATAAAAGGTAAGGCCGCACTAACATGATAACGATTTTGAGCCGTGTATCTTACATTAACTTGTGGGCTAACTCGGGTAGGGCGCCTAATTCGTAATTTTTCTTTTTCACCTAGACTGGCAACACGAACTTGCTCTTGAGCAACCAATGATTGCCATTTTTGCTGATCAATCATTCTTGGGTTTTTATACCCAGCGGACTTTTCGAGCATTTCAAGAGCCATCTTTTTTGTGAGTGTTTTAGTTGCGTGTTTATGCATCCAAGTAAAACGAACTGAAAAAGGGGATTCGCTTTCGCTATGAATTTTACGATAAGCGGCAAGCGTAATTAAATTTGGCATAGCATTATGTACGGCTTCAAATCGAGCATCGTTATTGTCTATCGCCAAAATACAATTTTTAAATGCCGCTTTTGCATTATTAACTTGAGCAATCCGATCAATAATAGCTTGTTTATTAGCGTCTTGTATAATTAATAAACCAGGGTGGCGCTTTAATACGCGACTACTCAGACCAGGCTTTTTATACATATCAGAAAAAGAATTTAAAATAGCCTTATGTGCCAGTTCCCCTGTAATTTTAGATACTGCAATCGACTCGGGAATTATATTTTCATCCACACTGCTTATTTCTGGCAGTTGATAGTATTCAGCTTTAGCAAACCCATACTCTTTAAGTTCCTCAATTAGCCTAAGCGTTAACTCATTGAGTAAATCAAACTGACTTCTAATTTGTACCTTCGTAACCATAACACCAACAAGAACACATCTTACTATTTAGTTATTTTCGCAAATAACCTTTTCTTTTGGTAGTTACTTTTTAAATATTATTCTAATGCCAAGATTGAATTCAAATCAGATTAAGTATGATGTGTTCTTTATTGTTGGTGTGATCATTTTAATAATAATATTTTCTAACTAACTAATAGTTATATATAAACGCAGTATGAAGTAGTGGGTATAACCAGCAGAACTACTCAGCTAGCATATATATTTGAAACTACATAACTGACGGCTGATATATTTAATTTTAACTGTAAAGTTAAGAATACATATAGTTGATTTAAGTATGATGTGTTCCTTGTGTTAACATTATCTTATACAGCTTAGCTAAGTGGCTACAAGCAAAGCTTAATAAATACCACTCTTACTATTTATCCTACTGTTTTATAATGTATTAGTGTTCTTTATTTATATATTTATTATCAATAAAATAGTTAAATCATAGATAATAATCCTATTTAAATTTAACTAATAACTAAATAATTCGTAAATAGTCGATTTAGTCCTTGAACAAAGCCCTCTGCATACGTTAATTTCAATACATCAGGTAATAGGAATGAGGAATGAACATGCAATCGTGGAACCCAAATAGTTGGAGAGAACTGCCAATACTGCAGCAGCCACAGTACCCAGATCAAGACGTATTAAAATCGGTTGAAGGCCAGCTTAAAAGCGCACCGCCTTTAGTGTTTGCAGAAGAGACTAGAAGTTTGTTTAAACAACTTGAAGATGTGTGTGAAGGCCGCGCATTTTTACTTCAAGGTGGTGACTGCGCAGAATCATTTAGTGACTTTAACGCTGCAAATATTCGCGATACATTTAAGACCATTTTACAAATGGCTGTAGTACTAACCTATGGCGGTAAATGCCCAGTTGTAAAAATTGCACGTATGGCAGGTCAATACGCTAAGCCACGCTCAGCCGACTTAGAAATAATAGACGGTGTTTCGTTACCATCTTACCGTGGTGATATAGTAAATAACTTTGAGTTTACTGAAGAAGCACGTATTCCAGACCCCCAGCGTTTAATGACCGCGTATCATCACAGTGCGGCAACACTCAACCTACTACGTGCTTTTGCACAAGGTGGGCTTGCTGACTTACATCAGGTTAACCGTTGGAACATGGGCTTTGTTGCTGCTAATCCACAAAAAGCAAAATACCAACAGCTGGCAGATAAAATTCAAGACGCTTTAGAATTCATGGAAGTATGTGGTATTAATTCAACTATAGCGCCAAGCTTAAAAGAAACAGATTTATATACATCACACGAAGCGTTATTGCTAGGCTATGAAGAGGCATTAACCCGTAGAGACCATTTATCAGGCGACTGGTACGATTGTTCAGCGCACTTTGTTTGGATTGGTGAGCGTACACGTCAGTTAGACCATGCTCATATTGAATTCTTTAAGGGCATTAAAAATCCAATAGGCGTTAAAGTTGGCCCAGGTATGGATCCTGACGAACTTATCCGTTTAATTGATGCACTAAACCCAGATAACATTCCTGGCAGGTTAACGCTCATTACACGAATGGGTGCAGATGTATTACCAGAGAAGCTACCAGCGCTTGTTCGCAAAGTACAGCAAGAAGGGCGTAAGGTAATTTGGAGCTCAGATCCAATGCATGGCAATACAGAGAAAGCCAGCTCAGGTTATAAAACTCGCAGCTTTGATAACATTATGCGCGAAATTAGTCAGTTCTTCGCTGTTCACAAAGCTGAAGGCTCATACGCAGGTGGTGTTCATTTAGAAATGACCGGACAACACGTTACTGAATGTACCGGTGGTGCATACGGTTTATCAGATGATGACTTAGCGCAGCGTTACAAAACTCAATGTGACCCTCGCTTAAATGCCGACCAAGTATTAGAGCTTGGCTTTTTAGTTGCAGACCTTTTAAAGGATGCTCGCAAGTAATACACCTTCTTAAAATGTTAAAAGCCGCTATTATTTAGCGGCTTTTTTGTGTCCTGGGCGCAATTACATGCTTAAATCACATGTTAGTTTGTTAGTACTTACGGCGCTCAAGACCTGTATCAGAAATGATTTTTGCTGAGATCTCTTCAACAGAATGGTGGGTAGAATTTAAATGAGCAATTTTATGCTTCTTATAGAGCATTTCTACTTCGCGCACTTCAATACGACACTGTCTAATTGATGCATATTTTGAATTTGCCATTCGTCTATCTCTGATCGCAGCCAGTCTCTCAGGGTCTATAGTTAAACCAAACAGTTTATGCTTATAAGGCACTAAGCACTTGGGTAACCCTTCGCTTTCTAAATCATCTTCTGTGATCGGATAGTTAGCCGCTTTAATACCGTATTGCAGGGCTAAATAGAGGCTTGTTGGCGTTTTACCGCTTCGACTAACGCCAACTAAAATAATATCAGCCTCAGCAAAGTTTTTAATATTACCGCCGTCGTCATTCATTAAAGCATAGTTAACTGCATCAATTCTAAAGTCATAACTTTTTTCGTGTATTGAATGGGTTCTATGTACTTTAGGTACTGGGGCAACGTTTAATTCGCTTTCAATTTTTTCGCTATAGGTTGTTAAAAAGTCATACGAGACAGCATCTGCAGAGCGAATAATTTCCGATAATTTATGGTTCACAAAAGTAAAAAACACTAGAGGCTTCTCACCTTGCTTAGACGATGTGGCGTTAATAAGCGCTTTGATTTCATGCGCTTTTTCTTCGGTTTCTACAAAAGGAATTGTTTTATGATTAAATTCGACAGGAAATAAAGACAAGGTCGCATGACCAAACACTTCAGATGTGATTGCCGTACCATCTGAAATATAAAACGCAGTTCTCATAAAGCCTCTTTTTTATTACATTTAATTTTAAAATAAGTGTATCACGGTTTACGTGAGGACGTTTGCCAGTGTAGAATGGGGGCGACCTTTATAAAAGGTTTTCTTTCTTAACTCTCACAGTTAGTACTACAATTTGTTTTTTGGAGAAAGATCCGTGCAAGAATACGTTCTCTGGTATCAAGAGCTTGGTATGCAAGATGTTCCTCGAGTTGGTGGTAAAAATGCCTCACTTGGTGAAATGATTTCAAACTTAGCTAACGCAGGTGTGCAAGTCCCAGGTGGTTTTGCTACAACCTCAGACGCTTTTAACGAGTTTTTAGAACAATCAGGACTCAACGCAAAAATTCACGACATTTTAGATACTCTTGATGTTGATGATGTAAACACACTCGCCAAAGTCGGCGCCGATATCCGTCAGTGGATTATCGATACCCCATTCCAACCTAGTCTAGATAAAGCAATCCGCGATGCATACAGCCAACTTCATGGTGACGCTTCTGCAGATGTTTCATTCGCTGTTCGTTCATCAGCTACTGCTGAAGATATGCCAGACGCCTCGTTTGCAGGCCAACAAGAAACGTTCTTAAACGTTGTTGGTATTGATTCTGTAATGACTGCTATTAAACACGTATTCGCTTCGTTATTTAACGACCGCGCTATTTCTTATCGTGTTCACCAAGGCTACGATCACCGTGGTGTAGCGTTATCAGCGGGTATTCAACGCATGGTACGCTCTGATAAATCAGCATCAGGTGTAATGTTCAGTATTGATACTGAATCGGGCTTTGAAGATGTAGTGTTTATCACATCAAGCTATGGTTTGGGTGAAATGGTTGTTCAGGGTGCGGTTAACCCTGATGAATTTTATGTTCATAAACCAACGCTACTTAAAAACAAGCCAGCTGTAGTACGTCGTAACATTGGCTCTAAAGCCATTCAAATGATTTACTCTCAAGACAAAGCTCATGGCAAACAAGTAGAAATTGTTGACGTAGACTCAGCACTTTCAAACAAATTTTCGATTACAGATGAAGAAGTGCAAGATCTTGCCAAACAAGCTGTAATCATTGAAAAACATTACGGTCGTCCAATGGACATCGAATGGGCAAAAGATGGTAACGATGGCAAACTATATATAGTTCAAGCCCGTCCAGAAACTGTTCGCTCAAACGAAGACACAAACGTAATGGAACGCTTCCAACTAAATGGCAGCAGCAATGTTGTTGTTGAAGGCCGTGCAATTGGTCATAAAATTGGTAGTGGTGTTGTACGTGTACTTGACTCAATCAAAGAGATGGACCAAGTACAAGTAGGTGACATATTAGTTACCGACATGACAGACCCAGACTGGGAACCTATTATGAAACGCGCGGCTGCGATTGTTACAAATCGTGGTGGTCGGACATGTCATGCTGCAATCATTGCACGTGAGTTAGGTATTCCAGCCGTTGTTGGTTGTGGTAATGCAACAGACTTAATTAAAGCTGGTCAAGAAGTTACTGTATCATGCGCCGAAGGCGATACTGGTTTCATCTACGAAGGTATTTTAGACTTTGAAGTACTTACTTCACGTGTTGATGAAATGCCTGAACTTCCAATGAAAGTGATGATGAACGTAGGTAACCCAGATCGCGCATTCGATTTTGCACGTTTACCACATTCAGGTGTTGGCCTTGCGCGCGTTGAGTTTATCATCAACCGTATGATTGGCGTTCACCCTAAAGCGTTATTAAATTTTGATGCACAAACAGATGCATTAAAAGCAGAAATCACAGACATGATTGCCGGTTACGAATCACCTGTTGAATTCTATATTGGTAAACTAGTAGAAGGTATTTCTACCTTAGGTTGTGCGTTTGCACCAGAGCGTGTAATTGTTCGTATGTCTGATTTTAAATCAAACGAATATGCTAACTTAGTGGGCGGCCAGCAATACGAGCCAGAAGAAGAAAACCCAATGATTGGTTTCCGTGGCGCTGCACGTTATATCTCTGAAGACTTCCGTGATTGTTTTGCACTTGAGTGTGAAGCTATAAAACGCGTAAGAAACAGCATGGATATGACCAACATCGAAATCATGATCCCATTCGTACGTACCCTTGAAGAAGGTAAACGCGTTATTGAATTACTTGAAGAACATGGCCTTAAACGTGGCGAAAATGGTCTTAAAGTAATCATGATGTGTGAGCTTCCGTCAAATGCATTAATGGCTGAAGAATTCTTAGAATACTTCGATGGTTTCTCTATCGGTTCTAACGATTTAACACAGTTAACGCTTGGTCTTGATCGCGACTCAGGTTTAATTGCTCACCTATTTGATGAGCGTGACCCTGCAATCAAAAAGCTACTTTCTATGGCTATTAAAACAGCCAAAGAAAAAGGTAAATATGTAGGTATTTGTGGTCAAGGTCCTTCAGATCATGAAGACTTTGCAGCATGGTTAGTAGAGCAGGGCATTGACTCTGTTTCGCTAAACCCAGATACAGTACTAGAAACATGGTTATACTTAGCAGACAAACTTGCTAAGTAAGTTACCTCGTTAAAAAATGCCAGCAACTGCTGGCATTTTTTATGGCTAAAAATTAATTTTTTGCTAATTTTTTATCTAAGTAGGCACATGAACGAGTCAGTGCTTTTTGGCACCATGTTAAATACCCTCTAGCTTTAGGGTAATACATAGAAAAGCAGAATAAGCCTGCAATAAAAAATATTAACGATGGCCCTGGCACCACAGCAAACAATAATCCGAGTAAAATAAACACTGTTCCGCTGATCTGCATTAGTAGTTTTTTCATATAAACCTCATAGTAGGCGTTTAACTTGATTATAATTGCAGCTGCTCATATATCGATAAAAAGAGTGTTACAAACTGTAAAATCTTCAATTTCTATTAGCCATCGCCATGATATAATTACACAAATGCATTAATAAGCGCCGCCATGATAGCAACTATTACACAACAAGATGCCGCGACCGAGCTTGTCGCAAATTATTTAAATACTATAAAAAATCAAGGGTTTACTGGAGATACAGACGCAAGCTATGCAACCAGACTCACAGCGTCAACCGATAACAGTATTTACCAGCAGCTTCCGCAAGGTGTTATTTTTCCTAAAAGCGAAAAAGACATTCAAGTTGCTCTGCAAATAGCATCGCAAGACCCTTTTTTATCGTTAACTTTTGGTCCTCGCGGTGGCGGCACAGGAACAAATGGTCAATCTTTAACGCCTGGTATTGTGGTTGATTTATCACGTTATATGCGTGAAATCCTCGAGATAAACGTTGAAGAAGGTTGGGTACGAGTTCAAACCGGTGTGATAAAAGATCAACTTAACGACTTTTTAAAACCGTATGGATTTTTCTTTTCACCCGATTTATCTACCAGTAACCGCGCCACTATTGGCGGCATGATCAGTACTGATGCATCGGGGCAAGGCTCCTTAGTTTATGGCAAAACCAGCGACCATGTTTTAGGGCTAACCACCTATTTAGTTGATGGCACTGCAATGTCTACCAGTCCGATAGACATTGAAAAAGCAAAAATAATTGCCGATCAGGAATCCTTAATTGGCAAACTCTACAAAACAGTATTAGACATATCACTTAATGAACGCGACGCTATATTAGCCAAATTTCCACGGTTAAATAGATTTTTAACCGGTTATGACCTAGAACATGTGCTAAGTGAAGACTTACAAACTTTTGATATGAGCCGCTTAATAACAGGATCAGAAGGCTCTTTAGGCATAGTTACTGAAGCAAAATTAAACCTAACACCTATCGCAGAATTTAAAACCCTCATAAATATAAAATACGACAGTTTTGATTCTGCGCTTCGCCATTCACCATTTTTAGTTGATGCCCGCGCAACTTCAGTTGAAACTGTTGACAGCAAAGTATTAAATCTTGCTCGTGAAGATATTATTTGGCACTCAGTATCGGACTTAATAACTGATGTACCAAATAAAGATATGCAAGGACTCAACATGGTTGAGTTTAATGCCGTATCTCCAGAAGATATAAAAGACAAAGTAGACACATTATGTAAATTATTAGATGAATGTGTAGCTAATCAAACTAATGGTGTTATTGGCTATCAGTTAACCAGCGATAAAAGCGATATACTAAAAATTTATGCAATGCGTAAAAAATCAGTGGGTTTACTAGGCAATGTAAAAGGCAGCCAAAAACCTCTCGCATTTGCAGAAGATACAGCCGTTCCACCAGAAAATTTAGCCGATTACATTGTTGAATTTAGAGCACTACTTGATAGCTATAATTTACAGTACGGTATGTTTGGGCATGTTGATGCGGGCGTTTTACATGTTAGGCCAGCACTGGATATGTGCGACCCGGAACAAGAAAAATTACTGCGCACTATTTCAGATGAAGTAGTAAAACTCACCGCTAAATACGGTGGTTTAATGTGGGGCGAGCACGGTAAAGGTTACAGAAGTGAATACGGTCCTGAATTTTTTGGTGAGCATTTATTTACCCAACTACGAAAAATAAAATCGGCGTTTGACCCAAACAACAAAATAAACCCCGGTAAAATATGTACCCCGCTTGAAAGTGAAGACTCACTAGTTAGCGTTGATGGGCAAAAGCGTTCTTACTTCGACAAGCAAATTTCTATTGATGTTAAGACCAGTTTCAACAATGCAATGACCTGTAATGGTAACGGCCTGTGTTTTAATTATGATGAAAACTCGCCAATGTGCCCGTCGTATAAAGTAACTGGCGATCGCCGTAATTCGCCAAAAGGCCGAGCAGGGCTAATGCGTGAATGGTTACGTCTTCAAGAGTCAAAAGATGTTAATTTACTCGAGGTTGAAAAAGAGCTAAACAAAGGTGAAGTAATTACTTGGTGGGAGCGCTTTGTTCATAGCAGAGAGAAAAAACAAGGCGTTTACGATTTTTCGCATGAGGTAAAAGCCTCAATGGATGAATGTTTAGCGTGTAAAGCGTGTACCACGGCTTGCCCAATAAAAGTAGATGTGCCAACTTTCCGTGCCCGTTTTTTAAATTATTATCATAGTTATTATGCCCGCCCACTCAAAGATTACTTAGTGGGTAATATAGAAAACAGCGCACCATTAATGGCAAAATTTGCCAGAGTTATTAATCCAATTGTAAAAACATCATTAGTTAGTAGCCTCATTAAAAAAACGGTTGGCTATGTTGATACCCCGCAGTTAAGTATTCCAGCACTCAAAAAACGTGTAAACAAAGCGCAAACATTTAATTTAGAATTACTTAAAAAGTTAAGTGCCAATGAGCAAAATGATTATGTGTTAATTGTTCAAGACCCATTCACCAGCTTTTACGAAGCAGAGTTGGTTGAGAGTTTTATTACCCTAATTACTCAGCTTGGAAAAAAACCAATGCTGTTACCCTTTAAACCCAATGGTAAACCTCAGCACGTGAAAGGTTTTTTACATGAATTTAAGCTAACAGCAAAAAGTGCCGCAGAATTTTTAAATCAGCTTAATGATATTAATGCACCGCTAGTTGGTTTAGATGCATCGTTAGTAATGTGTTATCGCGATGAATATAATACAATTTTAGAAAATAACCGTGGTGACTTTAATGTGCAACTTGCGCATGAATGGTTAGAAACACTATCGTTCAGTACTTTAGAAGCTAAACAAACTGATACTGAATTTACCTTGTTAAGCCACTGCACCGAAACGACCGCGCTACCAAAAGCCGCAAGTGTGTGGAAAAATATTTTTGATCAGCTTGGTTTAACATTAAACACCACAAATACTGGGTGTTGTGGTATGGCCGGTACTTATGGTCATGAAGCACAAAACCAAGCAAACTCTAAAGCACTTTATGAAATGAGTTGGAAACCTATCGTTGATAAAAATAAACCTGAGCAACTTTTATCAACTGGCTTCTCATGTCGTAGCCAAGTAAAACGTTATGAAAAATTTAAGCCTAAGCATCCAATAGAGCTACTGGCAGAGTTAATTAAGTAAAATCTTGGCGCATAGTTTATTATGCGCCAAAATTTGAGTTTAATTTACTGTTCTAACAAGCCTAGCAGCTTGTGGATATTCTATATACGCAGTATTACCGCCGCCGATGTCATCATACTGGGTGGCTAATGTACCTGTAAGAAAATCAACTTTCCATGCAATTGATGAATAATTAGAATCTATAGAGGAACTCCAATACATAGCTATAAATCTTGTTTCATCGATAGAGTCTTTTCTAGATTGAATTGTACCAGGGAAAATATATTTATTTATAGCTGGACTATGACAACTATGCTCTATAATTGTCTCTAGTTCTTTTACATTTGGTAAGCGCCAATCTGTGTAACTAGCAAATGTTTCACTTTCAGCTATGTTTAACGCATTCCTCCATGTTAGTAGGGCTGATGAAGTATCACCTGAACAATTATTACTATCCCAAGTTTGACCTAAGCTGCATCTCATCCACATTAAATTTGTTTTTATGTCAGTAACTGTTCCATCACCATTGATACTAAAGCGCTCATTTGGGGTTGTCTTAATAATGCTTTCTGAACATTCTTGTGCTTTTGCTATAGAAAACGTAAATAGAGTTATAAATACAATTAGTAGAGTAGAAAAATTTATTTTTTTATTCATGTTATATCCCTTTAATTTTAATTTGACTTATTGATTTTTAACCAATCGAATATGACTTGCTTTTGTTTTAGACGTTTCTACTATAAAGTTATCTAAAGAATATTCATCACCAAAATTTGGTGGTGGTAGGAAAAAAATACCTATAGCAAGGTTTTGTTCGGGATAGGGAGTCACCTTAGAGGTCGCAGTCCAAAAAGGAAGATTAAAAGAAGTACTTGGGAAAAATGAGGTATCTATATTAGGAGTATTATCAGCTGCGGAAATTCCAAAGTCTCGAATTGATAATAATTCAGTTTGCGTTGGTAATCGCCAATCATTTTTCCCACAAAAATTTTGTTCATTAACCATATTAATGTATGAATAAGAATCACAGCTATCAATAGAACACACACCTTGGTTCTTTAAACCAGGATAACCCGCATTTTTTGAAGAGTCTGGATCGTACCAACTATATGTATGCTTTGGATCATGAAGAGCTTTTTCACTCGATTTAACCTCCCAAACTAATCCAGTAACGTTATCAAGTACACAAGACCAACTCTGTGAACTTTTATCGACTGGGTCTCCATTACTATCAAGTTTAGTAAAACTAAAACCGGCCTTTCCATCTTGATCATAGTTACTACTAATATCACGTCCAGATTGAGCATCTTCACCAACACTAGATTGACAATTCGGTAGTAACTTCCCCTCAGCATCGAATTCCTTAGCGCAGCGCAATAGACCAGTATCATTTATTTTACTGTTAATCAATGGCTTTATTGCTATATTTACAGTAGATATATCTGTTAGTCCTTCAGCATCTGTAACTGTTACTTGGAAAGATAGAACTGTTGATACAATTACAGAAGGTGCTATGAATTTTGCTTTTTGTTTATTTGAATTATTTAATTCAATTATCAACCCTGAATCATCAATTTGACTCCAAGTGTAAGTTAACAAAGAAATGTCATTATCATCACTGCTCAGTGAAGCATCTAATTCAACTGTTTCACTACTAATTGCAAAGTACGATTCACCTGCACTTGCTGTTGGTGGTTCATTTATATCGTTTATTGTAATTAATACAGTATCTTCGATCGAGTTATTAAAATTGTCACTCACTGTAAATTTGAACTCTAGCACTTCAGTATTACTAACAGCAGGAGATACAAAACCTGTTATTTTTTTATCATTATCATTAAGCGTAACGGGGGAGCCTGATATTTGAATCCACGAGTAGGTGTGTGCATTATCATCAATATTAGTTGAACCGATTAATTGCACTTCTGAACCTTCCTCGACTATCTGATTGGAGCCTGCATCTACGGTTAAAGGAATAACTGTTTTTTTTACAATTATTTTTACTGTATCGCTTGTTTGTGCATCAGAGTTATCTATAACAACTAACTTAAACTCTAATTCAGTTTCTTCTTCAAAGCTCGGCAGAGTAAAGCTTGTTTTTGAGGTATTATAATTTTGAAGATTAACTTTTTTACCCTTAATTTGCTCCCATAAAAATGAGACAATGTTACCGTCTTCGTCCGAAGCAACGCCATTTAGATTAACTACTTCATTGCTATTTACAATCTGGTCTGGACCTGCGTTAACAGTTGGAATTATATTACTATTCTTAGGCTGTTCTTTATCACCTCCACCACTACCACAAGATGCAACAGAAATAACAATAGCTACATTCAAAATAAACTTAACAATTTTATTCACTTAAATATCCTTATAAAAATAATTAGAAAATATATTACCACAATTTTAAATAACAGTGTTTACGCTTTTTTATTTGAAAAACTGTCTGCAATCGGTTTTGTACTAATACCATGAATAAATACACTAAATAAAATTGTGGTCATAGCAATGGTCGCAATTTGAAATTTATTTTCTATTTGTGTATCAATAACCATTAAAGTAAAAACAATCGAAGCCAATCCTCGCGGCCCAAACCAAGCAAACGTTAAACGCTCTTTTATTTTTAATGACGTATATTGCAGTGACAACATAACAGGAATTATTCTGATCAGTGTTGTACTAAGTAGCGCATAAATTATTATTTCAGTATTTAATTTCGGGATCACTAAATAAGCACAAACAAAACCGAATAAACACCAAATCATTAAAGAGGAAAAGTCAGCTATATGCTCTGAGTCTTCAATCAGCTCTTTGTTTATTTTGGTGCTCGCGTATTTATCAAATAAAAGCCCCGCTACAAATACGGCAATAAATCCACTTCCATGAAAATATTGCGTAAGTGAAAATACAGCCATAGCAAAACCCAATAGTAAAAACGGGCTAGTGTTTTGGGCAAAGTAATGTCGCTTCATTGCAAAGTTTAAACACGGAATAAAAACAGCAATACTTGCAAATGCAATTAATAATGCAACTCCCAACTCTCTACCAAATACACTTAACGTTTGTGTTGCAGTAATTGCAGATTCAGGATTTTTTGCGAGCAGAATAAATATTAAAAATATAGGCACACATAAGCCATCGTTTAAACCGCTTTCTGTATTAATACCTTCGCGTATTTTTTCAGGAACTTTTGTATTGCTTAATAATCCCTTACTTAACGCCGCATCGGTTGGGGTTAATATAATTGCGATAAGTGCTGCTTGAATTAATGAAAGCTCAGCAAATAAAAATAACGCGGTTACAATCCCGAGTAATAAAGTTAATGGTAAGGCAACAAATAAAAGTAAACTTGGGTATTGAAAACTATGCCTTAATACTCCTAATTTTGACTTTGCTGCATCGGTAAATAAAAAGATACTGAGCGTTAATTCTATAAAGGGCAGTAAAAACCGTAAGCCATTTTTAAAATTTTCACTTTCGTTCGGAGCTATCAATGCTAGCAGCATCCCCCCTATAACAAAAAACATCGGCCCAGTAATTTCTGTTTTTTCTAATTGGCGTAGTGTTGTAGAATAAATTAAAAATAATGCACCAATAAGAGCAATAATTAAGTATTCCATTAAATCTTCCTTTTTATTCCAGACTTTGCCCGTTCTTTAATATTTGTTTGAATATATATTTGATCGGTTGTGGCTATTTTTGCGTGGCCTAAATCTTCAGATAAATGTTTTAAAGGTCGAGTTTGTGCGTCATGCGTTGCACCGGTATGTCGAAGCCAATGTGCAGTGGCCGCTTCTAATTGTTCCGCGTCATCTTTAAAGCCATCATCAAGTAATGACTGCTGAGCAATATCAAAACTTTGTTGTACTAAACGTCGAATTTGTCTTACTGTCATACCACCTTGGCCACGAATTTTATGCACTAACGGGTCGGATTCGTCAACACGGGGCAGGGCAGGTAAACCACGGTATAACCGATAACGTTTTAAATACTCAAGAAAATCATCACTTAAAGTTACATCTCGTAATTTATTACCCTTACCCATTATACGTAAAAACCAAAAGCCATCGTTATCTTGCCAAAAATGAGACATAACAGGTGACCATTGTGGACGTTCTGATAATTCTGATATACGTAAATATAATCCTTTTAAACAGGCGAGGGTAAAAAGGTTTCTTTCATACTCTGGTTTTTGTTCGCACAGATCACGCGTTACACCAAATACGTATTCCCATTGAATATCGCTTAATGTATCGGGAATTTGTATTTGTGATTGTACAACCAAGTAGGGGCTATTTTTCTTAACCACAGGTACAAAGTTAGCGAAGGTTTTTTCTTCTAAAATAGCGAACTTGTAAAATACATTAAGTGCAGTAAACATTGCGGATAATGTTTGCTGACTCGCAATAGATTCTTTTTGCATGAAAGGGCGCCAATTTTGGTTTAACCGACGTACTCCTTGCTCATCTTTATAGCGCCACTGCACCGAAGTTGATGCCCACTTTTTATCCGGCTCGACCATAAAATCAACATACGCCTCAATATCTTCACGCTTTAAATCGAATACTGATTTTTCAGCTATAAGCCATGACCACAAATAAAATCGTTCTAATTCATTGCGAAAACGACTATAAGTTGCTTCTGATTTTCGGCCATAAACATATAAAAACTGGTATAAAAAATTTAGATCGGCCTTTGATTCAGTTACAGTCAAGCTGACTTGCTGTATAAAAGAGGCTAGTTCTGGATATTCTGATTGCAGTGTATTATCTTCAAGATGAGCTATTTGATAACGTAATTGTTTTAATGTATCGACCAGAGCAACAAGCATAATAGTAAAATATATAAGAAAATAATAGACTTATAGATTAACCTTAAAGTCCGATACTGTCTAGTATTGGACATAACGAAATTTTGATATTTATGCTAAATGCAGATTTATTAACCATATACCTTATTAAAGGAAAAATCATGAAAAAATTACTTCTGTTGAGCATGTTAGTTATTAGCGTTTTATTAGTAGGTTGCGCTACTACAGGCAGTGCTTCTCCTGGAGAAAAACGTGCTTTAGTACAAAGTATGAAATCGAATACATTAACTGCTTTATACGAAAAAAAACCAGATGTTAAAACTCAAATTGCAAACTCTGCCGGTTATGCTGTATTTGATAATGCCAATGTAAACGTTATTTTAGCCAGTTTTGGTGGTGGGTACGGTGTAGTAAAAAATAACCTAACCGGAAAATCTACCTATATGAATATGGGCGAAGCTGGTTTAGGCTTAGGTTTAGGTGTTAAAGATTTCAATATTGTGATGGTTTTTCACGATCAAGCAGCGTTAAATAGATTTATTAAACATGGTTGGGCGTTCGGTGGTAATGCCGATGCTGCTGCAAAATACCAAGATAAAGGTGGCGCTTTAGTTGCCGAAGCTCTTGCTGACCAAGTTACTGTTTACTCTTTAACCGAAAGTGGCCTTGCACTGCAAGCTGTTTTAAAAGGCACTAAATTTTGGGTAGATTCTGAGCTAAACTAAGCTATCAAAACCCTATCATAAGTGGGCTAGTTTTATGGATTACGCCCACTTTAATTTAATTCACTCAATTTAACATAACGTAATTTATGGGTAGTTAACTATCAGCTATCAGCTATCAGCTATCAGCTATCAGCTATCAGCTATCAGCTATCAGCTATCAGCTATCAGCTATCAGCTATCAGCTATCAGCTATCAGCTATCAGCTATCAGCTATCAGCTAAAATAATTTTACGCTTATAGAATCCAATATACGATGTTTATTATTCTCTTTTCATTTTTTAACGAATAGCAGAAAACATGTATAAAACATTTAAAGCATAAAATAAAACTTAGAACACTTATTTATCTGACCTAAAAAACCAGCTTTTAAATATAATTAAAACTTAAACACTTTAATATAAAGGCTTACACTCTTTCATTTATATCACTTGAGATGGTTATTTTAATTTTTAAAGTTAAATTAGTTATATAACTTCAAATCAAAGTTATCAGCATTTAATTTATTATCAAACGCTTCAGCTAATTTCTCAGTTTCACTAAACACGGTGTTCCAATATTTAATACGAGTGTCTGCATCAAGATCGGTAAAGTCGTTTCTGTCTGGAATTTTTCCATAAGGTAAGCCGGCTATAAATTCTTTTGATGGGGTGATCATCACAACGTTGTCGTAATTTTGTGGTGCTACTTTACGTTTTAAGTTTTTATCAAACCACCCTGCTTTTGGCTCGCTATTAAAATGCGGATACAAAATTAAACCTGGATTATTAATTTTTAAATCAAAGTGGTAGTCAATTATTCCGCCATCGCGGTAAATTCCTGGTGGCGAACCGGCAATATTTTTTATACCTTGCATTACTAGTGGTATAGAGCCCGATGCCAATAAGGCATCTTTCAAATTTGTTTGAGTAAGTTCAATGTTTTGTGTTTTAAACTTATAACTGTCGGTAATACTTAAATTACTATTGGGCGCGCCAAAAATAAAACGCTCGTACTGAGCGCCTAATAATTTACGATTAACGCGGTTAAGCATATAACTTTTTGATAAACCCAAAAGCTGTATTAACTTATGTTCGCTGGCAATAAACCCGTTAGATTTTGCGACAATAAAATGCGCTTTAAAAACAGGATTATTTATAATTTCAGTAACGCCATCATCACCAAATACATCATCTAATAATGCGCGGGCTTTTAGTGTAATTTCAGCGGGCGTTGGTTTATTACTAGAATATCGGGTTTGTGAATACGATTTTGCTAACCGCTTAATGGCTGCAACTGGATCGTTTTGTGCAAAACAGGCTGAACGAAAAGCCCCAGCAGATGAGCCAATTAAATTAAGCGGTTGGGTGCGATGTTTAAAAAATTCGCCAAATATATATTTGTCTAAACCAAATAAGGTAAACCATTTAGGGCCACCACTTGCCCCTAAAAAAGAGGTAAAAATCTCGGGTTTAAAACCTTGTTCGTTTATTATTTTTGCTGCAGTTTTACCCGCATAAATGTCGATCATCTAAAAATACTACCTGTAGAGTCGCAGTTTAATGTTGTTAAAGCCAAATTTAAAAATGAATACTTATGCAACAACAAGTTTAAACTTTAATCTTAATCCCAAATTCCGTCTTCACATTTGCCCTGCACTTTTACGTTTTTTACCTTAAACTCAGGCTCTATGCCTTTGTCTCTTTGTGCGTGGTAGTCGTTAGTAACAGACAAAATAGTCGGTGTGAGTAGTATAATAGCGATTACGTTTACTACTGTCATTAACCCTAGAGCAATATCAGCTAAATCCCATACTTGTTTTAAGGTGGCTGATGCGCCCCACAACATCATTGATAAATAAAGCAAAGTATAAATACTGCGCCCTACTTTGTTATCGAGCTTAAATAAGTGGAGGTTACTTTCGGCGTAGGCGTAGTTAGCAACTACCGAGGTAAAAGCAAATAAAGTAATGGCAGCGGCTACAAAATACACGCCGCCTTGCGCTAAGTGTGAGGTCATAGCGCTTTGTGTTAAGCGTATGCCTTCCATTTCACCGCTTATATCTATATCGGCCAATAAAATAATAACCGCGGTACAACTGCACAATACGATGGTATCGAAAAACACCCCTAACATTTGTATGTAGCCTTGTGTCGCTGGGTGGTTTGGCATTGGACTGGCACTAGCCGATGCATGCGGCACACTTCCCGCGCCAGCCTCATTAGAATATAAACCGCGTTGTATACCATTTTTAATGGCTGCACCCATGGCGCCTGCACCAGCTTCTTGCAAGCCAAACGCTGATAAAAATATATCTTTAAGCATGGCAGGTACTTGGGTGAAGTTAATCAGTGTAATTACTACAGCAACAAGCACAAACACGATGCCCATAACAGGCACTACTCGCTCGGCGAATCGGGCAATGGCTTTAAAGCCACCTAAAATAATAGAGCCTGCTAAAAGTGTGATCACAACACCTGAGTAAAAAGTGGGTATTTCAAATGCGTAATTTAGTGCATCAGTAATGGTGTTGGTTTGCATGGCGCTAAAGGTAAAGCCGTAACCTAAAAACAAACAGGCGGCAAACACAATAGCAAATGCACGACTGCCTAAGCCTTGTTGAATATAATACGCAGGGCCACCTCTGAATTCGCCATTGCTGTCGCGAATTTTATATACCTGGCCTAAAATACTTTCTGCAAATCCGGTTGCCATACCTAGTATAGCAATAACCCACATCCAAAAAATGGCACCGCTACCACCGAGTGATATAGCCACAGCCACACCGGCTAAATTACCTGTGCCTACTCGAGCACACAGCCCAGTACAGAGCGCTTGAAATGATGAAATATCGTTTTTATTACACTTACTACTGCCTTTTAGCAGGCTAAACATGTGCTTAAATTTAACTAATTGAATTGCTTTTAAGCGTACTGAAAACCATATTCCGGTAAATAGGAGAATGTAAATAAGTACTTGCCCTTCGCCCCATAAAAGGCCATTGACACTTTTTACTACGATATCGAACATGGGCTAATCCTTTTGTATTTATTATGTTTTTACTCAGCGAGTAGTTGAGTAATTTGCATTTAATAATGCATGTTAGCCATAGCTTAGCGGAGCTAAGCTGCCTTAGAATGTTGACTTAGAGGTAGGTTATTTACTTTGCAGGTGTATACCCGCAATCATGCATCTAACCGAACCTCCCGCCGACTCTATGGTTGGTATAGGTAACGGAACAAGTTTAGCTGTTTTTTGTATTGCTGCTTTTTGCTCGGTTGTAAGTGCATTAAACGCCGTTTGTGAGAGGGCTAAAATACGACCATTTGTACCTTGTAGCTCTATTGCATTGCCGCAAAAGCTATTTATTTGCTCATTAGTTAAGTTTATTACTTCTAAATGGCTTTGTATAAAATGGCTAGTTAATTGTTTGTGCTGACTATTTGGCACCATATTTAAGCTGATCATGGCAAACTGTGTGGCTACACACATCAATACATTAGTATGATAAACCGCAGTACCTTGCTCATCGTAGGCGTTAAACACAACAGGTTTTAGCTTTAATTGCTCGCATACTGTATTAACTACAGCTTTATTAGTGCGCTTCGATTCTACTGCATAAGCAAGCTTATGGGGGTGGTCAATAACAAGCGAACCTGTACCTTCTAGAAATGCATTTTCTTTCGATAAAAATGAATAATCAGTCACAGAAAACACTTTATAGTGATTAGTCAAAAAATCAATAATATCTTTTCGATATTCTAACCTTCTGTTTTCTGCGTACATTGGGTACATAACTAGCTCGCCACTTTGATGGGTAGAAAACCAATTATTTGGAAACACAGAATCGGGCGTGTGCGTATGTTCGTCTTCAAAAAGATGAACTGTTACGCCCTCGTTTTGTAATAATTTGACCGCATTAGTTACTTCGTCAAAGGCAAGCTGACTCTGGTTTTGTGAGTTGCAGGTACTTTGAAACGTATTGTCTAACATAGTTTGTGGGTTAGATGTAAAGTGATGCGGGCGCACCATCACCACCGCTGTCGGTGCTTGCTTTATGTGGCTCATGCGACTTGCTCTTGCTTAGTTGCTTTTGATGTTTGTACACTATTAAGTACCGAAAATAAATTACGCGGATCAGCTCGTTGTGTAATTAAATCAAGTAGTTCAAACTCACCCGCAACCACCAGCGCGTCTTTAATATAAATCAGCGCGGTAAAGTCTTCGCTCGCAAAACCTACCCCATCAAAAATAGTAAGCTCGTCGTTACTTGTACGCCCAGGTGTTTGTTTATTAATTACTTTATGAAACTCGGTCACTGCAAAGTTTTCGGACATTTGCTGGATTTCGCCCTCTATTCTGGTTTGCGGCTCATACTCTACAAACACATTTGCGCGCCCTAACAATTGCGAATCAAGCTCTGTTTTACCAGGGCAATCGCCACCAATCGCATTAATATGAACACCTTGCGGGATCATATCGCTGGTTAAAATAGCGACATTTTTTTTATCGGCTGTGCAGGTTGTAATAATGTGCGCACCTTGTACGGCTTCTTCTGCGTTATTGCATATAGTCACATTTAAACCATAGCCACTTAAGTTGTTGTAGGCTTTTTTAGAGGCGTTTTTATCAATATCGTATAAACGAATGTGGGTAATGCCTAATACGGCTTTAAAAGCCAATGCCTGAAACTCAGACTGTGCACCATTACCAATTAATGTAAGCGTTGTTGAGTCTTTGGGTGCTAAATACTTTGCCACAAGCGCCGATGTAGCCGCTGTGCGTAAGGCCGTGAGTAAGCACATTTCGCTGATCATAACCGGATAGCCGCTATCAACATCCGATAAAATACCAAACGCGGCAACGGTTTGAAGTTCCTTAAAGGTGTTTTTTGGATGACCATTTACATATTTACAGCTAAACATTTTACCGTCGCTTACGGGCATAAGCTCTATTACGCCATCCGGAGAGTGCGCCGCATAACGTGGCGATTTATCAAATTCGTTCCAGCGAGCAAAGTCGTGTTCTAATCTTTGGGTAAGCTCAAGCAATACGTTTTCTATTCCGACTTTAGTTATAAGTTTAGCCATTGCCTGTACGCTAACAAATGGAACACCTTGTTTTGGCTCTGCTATAAAATGACTCATAAACACCTCTTTAATGACTATATAAGTTAATTGAAATAAGTTTATAGGCCAGAGGTGACAGTTAAAATGCCAAAAGTTTATACAAATAATGTTATTTTTTAGCAAATTGCTATGCAATAAAGTACAAATTTAGTAATTTGTAATAAACACATAACCCAAGGCGTTTTATGACCCCTTACATTTACGACTCCTTAGATAACGCATTAATAGCCGAATTACGAAAAGATGGCCGCGCTTCTATTTCAGCCCTAGCCGATGTTTTAAAGGTGTCACGCGGGACGGTGCAAAATCGCTTAGACCGTTTAGTTTCATCCGGCGCTATATTAGGCTTTACGGTGCGTGTACATGAACACATAGAAACCGAGGCTGTAAGAGCAATAATGATGGTGGAAGTGGTGGGAAAATCTACATCGCAGGTAATTAAAACCCTGCGCGGCATACCAGAGCTAACAAAGTTACATACAACCAACGGCGCTTGGGATTTAGTGGCTGAAATACAGGCTGCAAATTTAGGTGAGTTTGATGGCGTACTTAGACAAGTGCGCGAAATAGAAGGCATTTTAAATAGCGAAACCAGTATATTATTATCATCTACTTAGGTTTTATTAACGCCATGTTTTACTTAAAGTATTTTAGGCAATACTCGGTTTATTTATTAGGTAATGGAGTAGGCAATGAATAAGCTTTCTATTCGGTATTATTCGCAAGATATAAAACGCCACCAGCACAATTACCATCAACTTGTTTTACCCTTACACGGTGAAATTTTCATAACGTTAAATAATGACTTTAAAACAACAGTTAGTACGGGTAGTTGTATCGTTATAGAGAAAAACCTAGTGCATGCCTTTACGGCCGATGAAGCCGCACGTTTTATTGTGGCAGATTTAGACGCGCTCCCTGAAAACCTTATTAACCTTTTATACCCTAAAATCTCAATAGATAGCCGTTTATTAAGTTACTTACAGTTTATAGAGCAGCAACTGCTCGTTGTTAGCGATGAAAAGCTTACTAATTCAACCTTTGATTTATTTTACTTATTACTTTGTAAGCAAAGCAGCCACAGTAATATTGATAAGCGAATAGATAATGTAATAACCACTGTTAAGCAAAATTTAGCCTACCCCTACACGTTAAAAGAGCTGGCCGATATAGCCTGTTTAAGCGTTACGCAATTTAAAACTGTGTTTAAAAAAAGTACCACTATGAGTGCACTGCAATATTTAACTATGTTGCGAATGCAGCACGCTCGCGCCCTTTTAACCCATTCAGACTTACCGATTGCTTTAGTAGGCGAGCGCATTGGTTATAACGATGCCTCTGCGTTTAGCCGCCGGTTTAATTTATACTTTGGGCAGCCACCTAAAGCGTTTGCAAAGCAGTAATATAGATAACTTAAACACGAAATAATAAAGCAAGCTCAAGCAGAGCGTAGGTTAAATTACGTCATAGCAAACAATAACACCGTCTTTTTAGCACATTTTTAAAAAGCTACATTGATACACTCAGTAAATAGTATTTACGGAGGGTAATTAATGGCAACACACATAGGTTTTTTAGCAATATTTTCGTGGGGGCTTTTAGCTTTACTAGGTAATTTAACCAAAGCGCTCCCTGCTTTTCAGTTGCTTTTCATGTGCTTTGCACTCTCTTTTATTATTTTATTAGTAAAGCGTTTTGCATCAAAACAGCCTTTATTAACCCCTCCTAAGCTTTCTAAAAAACAAATGATAATAGGTGTTACTGGTTTATTTGGTTTTCACTTTTGTTATTTTATGGCTTTAAAGTACGGCCCCTTAATAGAGGTAAGCTTAATAGTGTATCTTTGGCCATTATTACTGGGTGTATTTGTGGCTACCCCTGGGTCTAAATTTAAAGCAATATTAGGCGGATTACTGGGGTTTTTAGGCACGCTTAGTTTAATTACCGATGGCAGTGGATTATCTATCAATAGTGAGTATTACTTAGGGTACTTTTTTGCAGGTTGCTGCGCGGTACTGTGGTCTAGTTATTCTTATTTAATGTCGCAATTTGATAGCCATGTAGATGACATAGGCTGGCTTTCACTTATTGTGGCAGTGCTTGCCCTTTTTGCACATTTTTATTTTGAAACAACCGTTATTAGTTTGTCTGTTTCACAATGGCTATGTGCTATTTTATTGGGATTAGGCCCAGTGGGTGGTGCATTTTATTTATGGGATCATGGCTTAAAATTTGGTAACCGATCGCTATTAGCCTCATTGAGTTTTTTAACGCCGGTGCTCTCTACCTTTATTTTAATACTCGCCTCGCAGACTCCCTTTAGTTGGTCAGTATTTATAGCTTTAGCGCTTATTTTATTAGGGGCGGCGATTAGCAATAAAAGGCCATCGATAAGTTTAAAAAAAGCATAGTTTAATTTTATCAACGCTTAAACTTAAGTGGTAATTTAAGTTTAAGCGTTGATACACAGCTACATGGCGTAGCTGTGTGCATAATCTACTATACGTGTATTTTGGCTTTTTAAATAAGCGCGGCCTGCTTTTACACCTAGTTTATGATCAAAGCGTAAATCATCATTAGAGCTGCCTAACAATTTGCTATGTAGCTTTTCGTTAGCAAAAATTTGAATAATTTCAGCATCATCTGGGGGATTAGCAATAAATTCAAGCTCGTCTAGGTATGCTTGCTCGTGTTGAATCAAGTAATCAAGTGTTTTTGGGCAGTAGCCCGATGCACATGCAAATGTTCTAAGCTTTTGAACCCATGCAGTTTGCGCTTGAAAATTCTCATCAACGGTTCTTATTACCACGATTTTTCGTGCGCCACGGTTATAAGCTTCGCGTACAGGCAATGGCGCAGCTAAGCCGCCATCTAAATAAAAATCTTCATTCGATTGCTCTGCAGCTAAATGTGCTTCGTTTGCCGCTTTTGAGCCTAACCAAGGAGTGAGTTGAACACCTTGTTTATACAAAAAAGGTAAAGCACTTGACGCTTTTAATAGCTCTCGCCAGTGTTTGCCATCGCCAGTAGGAGATAAATAATACGGTTTACGATCACGTGCATTGGTTGTAGTGATCAGTAGTTCTCTATCACCAAGGCTATTTTTTGCCGTTTTAAAGTCTAATGCTCTATTAACCTCAGTGGTTTTTTCGAAATACCAGTCTAAGTCAACAATGTGTTTACCCATTAGGCCTCGACCTAACTGAAAAAAACGTTTATGACGCGAAAGCCCTCTGATCAAGCGTTTTGCGTAGCCTTTTTGACGCGCTAAATAACTGGTTAAATTTTGCGAGCCAGCAGAGGTGCCTATAAATAAATCAAACGGGTCGTAGTTTTGCTCTAACCACGCGTCAAGTACACCGGCTGTAAATATCCCTCGCTGACCTCCACCTTCAGCAATCAATGCAGTTTTGGGGTGCATAGGCTTATTGAATGTGTGTGGAGCAACATTTATTTGAGATTTCACGGTGTACCTCTTAGTTGTTAACTTAACGGAATATGGTTTTATTTTAACGTGCTTGATTAAATCCTTAAAACAGATTAATTGAATAAGTTCGATTGAAAATATAAATCATTTATTTGTACTCAATCTTTATTCGATTCTCTATTTGGTTATTAGTGTAACTATGGTTGCGTGTACGCTTGCTTAATAAACAGCTTAGTTCTTTATTTCCATTAGTATTTTTAACGCACGATGACGTTTTTCATCGTCATATAAATCGTTGGTGAATATAAGCTCATCGACCTCTAATTGGTTCACGATCATTTCTAATTTGTGTTTAATACTCGCTGGCCCACCAGTAACACTTAATCCTAAAAAGCTCTCAACATGAGTGCGCTCTTGTTCGCTCCATAAGCCCTCCATTGTTTCAACTGGGGGTTTTAACCACAACTCATCGCCTCTGATTAACGACAGTACCCGCTGTTTTGAAGTGGTTGATAGATATTGTGCTTCTTCATCTGTATCGGCAGCCACTAAAGGTAATGCCAACATTACATAAGGCTTAACTAATACACTTGATGGTTTAAATTCTCGTTTATACAAGGCTATTGCATCATGTACAAAACGCGGTGCAAAATGCCCCGCAAATACATAGGGTAATCCTTTTTGCGCTGCTAACTGGGCACTAAATAAACTTGAGCCTAACAGCCAAATAGGTACATTAGTGTTTTCACCGGGTATTGCTCGTACACGCTTAGCCCCATCGTATGGGCCTAATAGTGTTTGTAACTCGCTTACTTCATTAGGAAAGTTTTCAGCGCGGCTAATGTCGTTATTTAAGGCGCGACTTGTCACCGGATCGCTACCTGGTGCGCGCCCTAGCCCTAAATCAATTCGACCAGGATACAAACTCTCTAAGGTGCCAAATTGCTCAGCCACAACTAAAGGCGCATGATTAGGTAACATAATTCCACCCGACCCTACGCGTATTTTTTTAGTGTTGCCGGCTATGTGCCCTACTAAAATTGAAGTGGCGGCACAAACAATCCCAGGCATATTATGATGCTCGGCTAACCAAAAACGGTTAAAACCTAATTGGTCTGCTTTTTGTGCGTAGGCTGTACTTTTGTTTAAGGTGTCACTAACCGTGGCCCCTTTTTGCATAGGCGCCAGTTCAAGTAATGAAAAAGGGATAGTTGATAACAAAGCAGCATCTCCAAATTAAATAGCGACTTATGACGTGCTAGCCATAAATAATAAATCTAAAGTAAGAGATGGGTGTACATTACACCAATTCAAGGCAGCTTATCTTGAAACGCTAAGGTGTTGCGATTGAGCGACAAAAAAGCTAGCTACTTTTAGCTGCAGTTTGTTGGCGGTTTAGTTTATAGGCCTCTGAATCAAGGCCTTTTTTCCAATAACCCGATGAAACAATCTGACTGCGAGGTATCGCTAATTCATCAGTTAATACGGTTTTTGCTTTGCGTACTAATCCGGCCTCTAGTGCCATAAATACAATAGGTTGTTGCTCACTAAGCGGCACCGATTTTAATGCGTTTATCACATCTGTATCTGGTTTATGTGTTATTAACCAAGTTACATCTCGCGGCGACTCTAAGCTGATCACATCATCTTTTGTTGGTGCATGAATAATCGCGTCAATTTTTGCGTTTTTAGGCAGATGTTGCACGTAGCTTTTAATTGCATTAACCGAAGTTAAATCGCCAAGTAGTATGTAATGTGGGTGTTCATAGTTATCTAGCTTTTTAGGGCCTGGCCCCGCTATACCTACCTCATCGCCTACTCTTGCTTCTTTAGCCCAATTAGTTGCGGGACCTTGGTGCATATTAATTACAAAGTCGAGGGTAAGTGCGCCGGTGTGCTCATCAACATGCCTTATAGTGTATGAACGCATACATGAAGTTTTAATATTATAATCAACGCGGCCATTTTGGGGAATAAGTACCTTTACGTAGTTACCAATATATTGAGCGCTCAAGTCGTTAAACTCATCGGAGCCAACAATAATACGTTGTAAATGTGGGGTTACTTGCTCTGTGCTTAATACTGTTGCTTTGCGTACTTTTTTACCCATATAAATTTACCTCATTAAAAAAGATGAATTGCACAACGCTCCATTGGTTGATAAAATCAACTATATCAATTTAATTGACTTTGTCAACCATTATGGATTCCCTATGCATATCTCATTGGCCAATACATTATTTGCTTTAATGCAAAATTATCGCGTTACCATACGTGAGGCGATTAATGCGGGCGAGCTTGGATTAAACGCAATGCACGTACGCTGCTTTCATATTATTGCAACAACAACTCAGTGCACTGCAAACGATATTGTTAATCAAACTCAGCGCGACAAAGCCCAAATAGCACGCTTAGTAAAAGAGCTACTCGCATTAAATTTGATTAACAAAGATGCCAGTGACCACGACAAGCGCTGTTTTATTTTGTCATTTACCCCTGAAGGTCGCACGCTTTATGACAAGCTATTAGCCGCCGAAGAGCAAGTAAATACGCAAATGTGTAAAAACTTAAACTCACAGCAAATCAATGACTTTTTACATACTGCCCAACAAATGATCAAAAACATGGATTGATCCGCCATTCATTACTTGGCATAACTGATACAAAACGCATATACTGTACACTTATACAGTATATGCGTTTTAGGTTGTGTTATGTTTGTTATTCCCATTTATATAGAGGCCGGTGTTTGCGGGTTTGAATCGCCTGCAGCGCAGTATAGTGAGTTAGGAATATCACTCGACGAGCTATTAATAAAACACCCTGATGCCACCTTTATTGGCGTTGCCTCCGGATGCTCTATGCAAGAAATTGGTATTTTTGAGGGCGACTTACTGTTAGTTGACCGTGCTGAAATTCCCAAAGATGGCGATGTTATTGTGGCAAACTTAAATGGTTTATTTGTATGTAAGCTGCTAGATAAAACTAATGCGCGGCTGCTCTCGGCTTCTGCTGCTTATAAGCCCGTGCAATTAACCGAGTCTGATGAATTTCAGCTTGAAGGCGTGGTAACCCGCTCAATTAGGTTGCATCGGCAAAGCCCTGAGATACTTTCATGTATGCCTTAGTTGATGCGGTTGCTTTTTATGCCAGTGCTGAAAAGGTATTTGACCCCGCAATTCGTTCAAAACCAGTTGTGGTGCTTACCAATAACGATGGCTGCGTATGTGCGGTATGCCCTATTGCCCGTAAGCTTAATATTCCTAAATTTGGCCCCTATTTTAAAGTAAAGCAATTACTAGCAAAACATCAGGTGGTGGTGCGCTCATCTAACTACGAACTATACGCTAATTTAAGCGATAGAATGATGAACGTTATTGCTCGCTTTTGTGATACCCAGCATATTTACAGTATTGACGAATCATTTTTGCACTTTAAAGGCTATCAGCCATTAATTACTGATTGGCACCACTACGGACAGCTAATTAGACGTACAGTATGGCGCGAAACCAAACTCCCTGTTGGGGTTGGCTTTGGGCCAACACCGACCTTAGCCAAAGCCGCGAATCATGCTGCTAAAAAACTAGCTGGCTTTAATGGGGTTGCCGTGATTGATGATGAAGCAAGCCGACAAGCTATTTTACAGCAAATGCACTGCCAGGATGTATGGGGAGTGGGCAAACGTATAGCTAAAAAGCTGGCGCTAATGAATATTAATACCGCATGGCAGCTGGCTGAGCAAAGTCCAAAAACAATTCGTCGCCAATTTAGCGTAGTGCTTGAGCGTACAATTAACGAACTCAATGGCATTACCTGTTTAAACTGGGATGATGTGCGCCAAGACAAACAAGCTATTTTTTCAACGCGTAGTTTTGGCCAGCGCCTTAGCGATCCTGATGCAGTGAGAACCGCATTAATAAATCATGCCAGTGTAGTTGCACAAAAATTAAGAGCGCAACAGTCGCTAACTCATCGTATTTATATTTTTGCTGCCAGCTCATCACATGAGCAAGCCTTTTATAAAAAGTCAGCTATGCATCAATTTGACCCGCCCACTAACGATACCCGTGTTATAGCAAGTGCAGTATCAAAGAGTTTTGAGCAGATATATCAGCCGGGTATTCGTTTTTATAAATGCGGAGTGGGTGCATTAGAGCTTAGCCCACAGCAGTTTCAACAACATACTTTATTTGAGAAACAAACCGATAACCCGCAGTTAATGGGCTGCTTAGATGCGATAAATCATCGCTTTGGGAAAGGAATGCTTAGCGTAGCAAGCAGCCAACTAAATGAACGCTGGCATATGAATAGAGCTTTTTTATCGCCGCAATACACAACCCGTTGGCGCGATATTCCTAAAATACAGTGTTAGTCAGCAACTTTAATAAATTCGCATTCTACACTTGGGTTATCTAAGGTGTATTTAAGGGTGCTATCGGTTAAAAAAGTAATGGTTTGTTTAATGGTTCTTTCGTGAATTGGATTATCACATCGGCTCATACGTAAACCATTTTCGAGGCCATTAGTTTTGTATTTAAGTGAGCTGGTAATAAAACAATAATTAGGCTTTTGAATAGTACGAGTGCCATTGTGTAATGAGTTAAACAAAATCTCTTTACCTAAGCTAAAACCTTGCTCAGGATCTTCAGGGTTATTAAATTGCAATCGACTATTAGTGCACAAACCCGAGTTACTTGAGGTAACTTCGTAATTACCTAGCTTAGTTTTTAATAGTGGAATAAAGCGAGTTTTATTACTTGGGCCTGCCACTGCGTAGCAGCTAAAAAGGCTTATGGTAAGTAAAACCAGTGTGAAACATTTCATTATAAGCTCTATCCTCGTGTATCAACCATGATCAAGCACTGTGACGATGCTTAGCTATTTCTAACTATAACAGAGATTTACTATAAAAGATGCGAAGTCGTATTACTATGAGCAGCTGCGCAAAAACTAACTTAAAATACGTAGCTAACAACAAATAAGATTAAACTAGACGTAAGCTTTATTACATAAAGGGGGAAGAAAATGCATTACTTGTGATTAACCTGAACTCTGGTTAAAAGATTTACTAACATGTTGAATCAAAAAATATTTTTACCTACTTTTCTCTAGCTAGAAATTTTTAGTGAAAACAAGGCGAAATTACGCGTCAATAGCTAGCCTATTGCAAGTAAACTCAAAGCAGTTAGCGCTGAAAATAGCTGCTTGAGATGAATTTATTATCCGCAGTTCAGGTTAATTAAGTAATGCATTAATAACACGCTGAGTTATTGCCAATACTTAGCAAATAATTGCGGGTAATTTTGTTTTAAAAACTTAGGTTTGTCTTTAAAGCGCTTACCTTTAGGTTGGTCAAGCCCTGATGGGATAAAGGATAACTCATCGTCGTTACGCTCTTCATATAACAAACCTGCAATTAGGTCATACTCATCTAAATACGGATAAGGTTGCTCGTTTAAAAAATAAAGCGGCGTGCACTGAGCCAGGCTATCTGGGTTTTCTAGTGCAGCTTTAAATACGGCTTCACCACGAGAAATTAACCAACAACGAAATTCTGAAAAACCATATTCATCATTACAGCCCGCCATAACAAACGCGGCACCAAATAAGTCCCAGGTATAACTTTGACGCATACAAATACTAAACTGCTTATCAAATTCAATTAATTGCTCATCTGATAAGTCACTCAGTGCCGACTTAAGCAATTGGCACACTGAGTCAGGCTCTGCGGTTTTATCTTCAACTGTAACCAGTCGCCAAAAATCAGTTAAGGTTAACTCACTCATGCAATGATCTCTTTTACCCGACCCACTTGGCCGTCTTCTAATTGTACTTTTATTCCGTGCGGGTGATTAGGTGACTTGGTCAATAAACGCGACACGATACCATTGGTTAAAGTACCACTGCGTTGATCTTGTTTAAGCACAATATTAACCTCTGTGCCTGGCGTTATTTGTGAGCGTGTTGGAACGGCCATATTTAATCTCTATTACAATTTTTTGCGATTATAGCCTGCTTAATAGAATCTCTCCATATTAAAGCTTTTACTAAGACCATAAATGCCAAATACAGCTTAAAATGAGGGATAATTAAACAAAAACACAGTACCTATTTTTACTGCTTAAGAAATGAAATAGCATTGTTTTTTATATGGATATTTAAACTAGCTAATGCATTACAAATAAGCTGCACAATGTAATCTAGCTGATTATTTTGTTTAGCCTGCTCTAGTGCAATAGCATCAATAAAATAACAACTTACAGTAAACTTAGAAGGTAAATTGTTTAAATCAACCGAGTGAGTAAGAAAGCTAAAGCCCTCAACGTTATCTTTTATTTGCTCGCAAGCAATTGTTAATTGTTGACGAATACGTTTATCTAGCTGCTTTTGGGTTTTGGTCATGGTTTATTACTGCTCGGCGATTTGTTGTTTTTTAAATTCTTTGTAGCTGTCTTGTTGTTGTTTAACACATTCATGGTATTCCTTGTCAGCCATATGGCTGCATTCATCTAATCGGGCTGATTGAATTTCATGATAGCGGCTATCGCTGCTACACCCTGTTAACACTGCGATTACCGATAACGAAAGTAGATACTTTAAGTTATTATTTAGCATTCAAAATTCCTTATTATTTTAACCGGAAAACTACTGATTTTCGTTATTTTTGCTGTATATTGCACTGGTTTTGTATTTATAACCGTTAAGGGCACGTTATGATGTTGTCGCAGTTACAAGAGCTGTTCCAGCGTATCGATAAAAGTAAATTATTTCAATCATTTGTTATTGCAGTTATTGTGGTTTCTGCACTGACCGTGGGCGCACATACCTATTCTTTGCACCCTACCGCTGAGCTATTTCTGCATTGGATGGATATAGGCATTACGGTGTTTTTCTTAATCGAATTGGTTATTCGTTATATTGCCAGTAAAGGGATCAAAGACTTTTTCTCCAAAGGCTGGAACATATTTGACTTCATTATAGTGATCGGTAGTTTATATCCTGCTGCAGGTTCGACTATTTTTATTGCTCGACTGCTGCGCATTTTCCGCGTACTACGTTTAGTGTCTATGATCCCAGAGCTGCGCTTATTGGTAAACTCACTAATAAAAGCCATCCCGCAAATGGGCTATATCGCGCTGCTAATGTTTGTGATTTTTTATATTTATGCTGCCACAGGTAGCATGTTGTTTGCTGAAATAAACCCAGTACTGTGGGGCGATGTCTCTATTTCTATGCTTACCTTGTTTAGAATCGCCACCTTCGAAGATTGGACCGACGTGATGTACGAAACCATGGCGGTGTACAAATTAAGTTGGATTTTTTACTTAACCTTTATCTTTTTAACGGCATTTGTATTTTTAAATATGATGGTGGGGGCTATTTTAGAAGTAATGAGTGAGGAGCATCGCAATGCACGAGAAGAGCAAGCCGAAACTGACTCACTACCCGCAACTCAAGGCCAAGTAAACGAATTGAAGGCGCAACTGGCAGAGTTAAAACAATTACTTAAGAATAAGTAGCAGATTGAATAGGGCAAGTATGTACTTGCCCTATTATTTATACTTTAAACTTGCCAACTAAGTCCGTTAACATTAAAGAAAGACGGCTCATTTCATTACCGTTCTCGCTGGTGCTAACAGCAATATCGCTAACCTCATCAGCCGAATTTTTAATTTCCGTTACGTTTCGGTTTATGTCTTCAGCTACGTGTTGCTGCTCTTCTGCAGCAGTCGCTATCTGGGTGTTTAAATCACTAATATTAACAATAGACGCCGTGATCTCGCTAAACTGTTGTTGCGCCGAGTGCGCAAGTTCTACAGTTTTATTCGTGGTTTCTATGCTGCGTTCCATGTCTTTAGACACTTTAGACGACATAGTGCGTAATTTATCAAGCTGCGATGCTACTTCTTCGGTCGACTCGGCAGTACGTTGCGATAACGCACGAACTTCATCTGCAACCACGGCAAAACCACGCCCATGCTCACCAGCTCGCGCAGCTTCTATGGCTGCGTTTAAAGCCAATAAGTTAGTTTGCTCTGAAATGCCGCGAATAACGCTTAAAATCGACATAATATTTTCGCTTTCACTATCGAGCTTAGTAATGTCTGCTGAAGCATTATTTATTACATCGCACAGCTGAACCACACTTTCTACGGTTTGTGTAATAACCGATTGCCCCAAGTCCGATGCTTGCTGTGTTTGAACCGCTAAATCCGCCGCATTCGCACAACTGCTAGACACTTCATTAGCAGTAGCAGCCATTTCATTAATAGCCGTTGCCGCCATTTCTAAAGCTTGTTGTTGTTGACTGGTAGAGCTTGTTAATTGCACAGCTTGAGATGAGGTTTGCGATGAGGTTTTGCTAACATTTTGTGCGCATTCATTAATTTGCGTCACCAACTCACTGATCAGATTTAAAAATAAGTTAAAGCTGGTGGCTAGTTTAGCGGTTTCATCCTTAGTTTTAATTGCTAAGCGCTGGGTTAAATCACCGCCACCCTGCGATATTTCAGTTAAGCCATCACTTACCTCAACAATAGGAGCGGAAATAAGCTTAGAAATATAACTCGCTATCGCAATAAACACACCAATTAACACAGCACTAATAATTAAAATGGTGTAAGCCATTGCATTGGCCGCGCTCATTACCTCGGATTTTTCAACCACCCCAATAAACTTCCACCCTAAAATGGGAGACGTGTAAATATTGGCCATATACTGTTTTCCATCAATATCGACATCAAACAGGCCTTTGTTGTTTTTAGCTAAATCGGCGTATTTTCCGCCCTCAATATCAGCTAGGTTTTTAAATCGGTAATCTGGGTGCTTCACATCCACCAGCACACTGCCGCTGTCTTCAATCAACATTAAGTAACCTGTTTCGCCTAATTTAATATCGGCAATAATATCGGTAAGCCCGCCCAATGAAACATCCATCCCTTGAGCACCAATTAACTTGCCGTTATCAATAATGGCTTTGACCGTAGATACAATCACTAAATCATCAGCGGCCCAGTAATAAGCATTAGTACGGGTTGTTTTACCGTTGGCTTGTTTAGCCGTTTTATACCACGGGCGCTGGCGAGGATCATAATTAGCGTTTACGTTTCCCATAGGCCATTGAATATAACCACCTTGTTCATTCCCCATGTAAATATAAGCAAGCCCAGGGTGAGTCTCACCAAAATGATTAAATAAACTGTAAGCAGCTTGCTCCGTCGGACTTTGGTTAGGGTGATCAAGCATTACCTTAGTGCCAACATTCATATGGGTTTTTATGTTTTCACGGGCATTTTTAATCGTTTGGTGGGAGGCTAAGTAATCTACATTTTTAGCAATTTCAGCAAAAAACATAGTAATTGCATTATCAACTTGGCGGGCTTCACGTTCACTTAACTGAGAAAAATTATCAAGTGCTTGCTCTCTAGTTTGTGAAATAACTAAAGCAGCTATAATTAATAACGGCAAGGCAATTGCAGATGCAAAAGAGAGCTTTAATTTTTTTGATATATTCATGCAATTAACCTCTAAAAACACTCTTAAGAATATAGTGTGGCTAAAGGGGTTGAGCAAGAAATAATATGAGAATATTTCGAAGAGGCAATAAAAAAGGTTAGCAATTAGCTAACCCTTTTACTTGGCGAACTAGAAAGTTATTCACCGTCTACAATAATTCGTAGCATCCGGCGAAGTGGCTCCGCTGCACCCCATAACAGCTGATCGCCTACGGTAAAGGCGCTGATGTATTTTGGTCCCATAGCGAGTTTACGAATACGGCCAACAGGAATACTTAGCGAACCGGTTACTTTAACTGGGGTTAAGTCGGTGCTGGTAACGTCGCGCTGATTAGGAATTACTTTAACCCACTCATTGTGCGATGCTAAGATTTCTTCTATTTTCTCAACGCTAATGTCTTCACGTAATTTAATTGTCATCGCTTGGCTATGACAACGCATAGCACCAATGCGTACACATAAACCATCAATAGGTACTGGCTGCTTAGAAGAGCCTAAAATTTTGTTCGCTTCAACCTGTGCTTTCCACTCTTCTTTAGACTGGCCACTTGGCATAGGCACATCAATCCATGGGATTAAGCTACCCGCCAGTGGTACACCAAACTGGTCTTGTGGCAAATCACTCGATGCCATTTTTTCGCTGACTATTTTATCAATTTCTAAAATAGCTGAACTTGGATTATCTAATTGCTTTGCAACACTCGTATGAATAGCACCCATTTGGGCAATAAGCTCTTTCATATTGCGCGCACCGGCGCCCGACGCTGCTTGGTAAGTCATTGGGCTTACCCATTCAATTAGGTCGTGCTCAAATAAACCGCCCAGTGCTAGCAGCATAAGTGAAACCGTGCAGTTACCACCTACAAAAGTTTTAACGCCTTGCTCAAGCCCTTGCTCAATGACATCTTTGTTAACAGGGTCAAGTACGATAATACTGTCGTCGCTCATACGCAGCGCAGAGGCCGCATCTATCCAATAGCCATCCCAACCCGATTCACGTAATTTTGGGTACACCGCATTGGTATAATCGCCACCCTGACAGGTAACAATAATGTCCATTTTTGCAAGTTCAGAAATATCACTAGCATCTAAAAGCGGTTTAGCAGGACCAGCTAACTCAGGACCAAGTTGACCTGCCTGTGAGGTGGTGAAAAAGGTGGTGTCGATATGTGCAAAATCATGTTGTTGTTCCATTCGCTCTAGTAATACTGAGCCTACCATGCCGCGCCATCCGACTAATCCTACTTTTTTCATTGTTTGTTCCACTGTTTGATTCATAAAAGGAGCCTATACATTAAAAATTAAAAATTCATTGCGTGAGATTTAATTTTTACAGCCTTAAACTAACACCACCAGCACGCTAAAACTAGTGAATAAAGTCTAACTCAAATTTTTTTCATAATGTAAAAAATGCAAAAGCATACAACGATTATTTTAAACTTTAATAAAAGCTTAACCTTGTTGAAACCTGTATTTACCAAGCTTAGAAGGCACATTGAAAAAAGAGGTTTTGTGTAATTCTACATTCAACTAAAGGAAAAGATAATGAAGACACTTACTTTCGCTCTACTCGCTTTAAGCTCAGCATCACTTAATGTATTTGCAGATACAACGCTTTCAGCAAACACAATGGCATTTAAAGAAAATGAAAAAGTATATTTTGAACGCGCAGAAATAAATGTGGAAGAGCGACAAGGCGTACTAGTCAATACTGCAACAACTTATTACAGCCCAAAGGTATGGATAAATGGACGCTTAGAGCAGTTTTTTGTAGGCTCTACAAATGGAAATCAATTTTGTGAAGAACGTGGTCATAACCAAGAAATTTCAGGAAGCACAATCACTTGTGGGGAAGATGAAAGCGCTTATGGTAACTTTGATTGGTATAACCAATTATGGACAATGAAAAGCACCGGTAGTAAAAACCAATGCTACCAACTTTATGCAACTATAAAGTGTCAGTAAAATATTCAATTGTAGCCCTATGCTAATTATAGGGCTACAAACAATTTAGACCATTAGATGCGATGAACTGATCCTATATAGTCAGTAATGCTATCATTACAACTGCGCGCATCATCACCATTAAACTCCTCGAGTATATAAATTTTTACAGGCGTTTCTAAACCTTTTGCTTCAGCAAGCTTTTCTAAGATCTGGCCAAATTGATTATCTTGATAAGCTAAGGTTAACTTGTCATTAGCCAAGTGAGTAATACTATTAGTTGTCTTTACAATTACCTGAGAATGATTTAGTTGAATATCATCGACAATAACAGAACATGATCTTGCAGCTAGAGCATCATTCGCAAAACCAAAAGAACCAAATATAACAACTGAGCTAATAACCTTTCTTATTAAATTCATGGATATTGTTCCTTTTAAAATAAAATTATAAAACTTAATTACAGCCTGTTAAATGTAAACAACAATCATGCTTTATTTGTTAAAGAATCATTAAAGTTAAATGATTTAGAGGGAGTATGTGTATGAAGTGAATGATGCTTAAGATAAAAGAGAATTAAAAAAACTATTTATATAAAAAATATTAAACTACAACTACGTTTAAAACTGAGATACTAAAAAGCCCTACATATAGCAGGGCTAAGGGTTGTAACGGCTTATTTTAGTCGTTCGAGGGCTTTAAAACTCGTAGCTAAAGCTGACGCTCAGTTCTCTAGGCATTTCTTGAGAACGAATTAACACATCATTTTGTTCTACTTCAAAGTTTTGTCCCAACATATTCTTCACTTTAAGTGTTAATGTGGTATTAAACGTTGGGTAGTAACTATAAACCATGTCTAACGAGTTTAAAGGTTGTTCGTAAGCGTCATCAAAGTTGTTAACACCCGCAGCTAAAATACGGTCACCAAATACGTTATAAATAACTGAAGCTTGATGCATGCCATCATGCGAATCGTAATTCAATTGTAGGTTGGCAACATACTTTGAGTGGCCAGTCATACGTCGCTTTAGATTTGTAAGGTCGGCGCGCTGTTCTTGTGCAATTTCAACTTCTGAATCACTAACCGTTAAATTACCAGAAGTAAAAAAAGCACCACCCAATAAATCACTATGCAACTCAGTTAACCATTCAGCTTCTATACCGTAAACATAGGCTGTATCTGCATTGTCAAACTGCAGAGTAAAACGGCCGTCACTTTCGGTTAATAATGCTTCGATTGGATTATCTATATCTTTATAGAATGCGCCAACTGAGTAGTTATCACCATTGTCCATATAAAATTCGATACGTGCATCAAAGTTATCTAGGTAACTAGATTCCAAGAATGGATTACCAAGCGTTCGATAACCAGTCAACGGATCTTGGAATTGAACAGGGCTTAGCTCACGCAAATCAGGACGAACAACCGTGCTGCCATAGCCAAAACGAACTTGGTACGACTGCTGACTATATGTCATAGATAATGAAGTAAAATACTCATCTTCCATCACACTTGCTTGTTTTATCGCATCTGCACTTAATTTATCTGCCAATAAAGCAGGATCGAATGCTGAGCGAGAAAAAGCAAGGGCAACTTGGCGGAAGTCCTCGTAACGCACACCACCACTTAAACGCCAATCTTGAGCAAAAGTGATATCAAAAGAGCCGTAATAAGCATCAATCATTTGCGCTGCTAGGTAATCATCGGCTGTAGGTTCTTGAAACAATAACTCTACATCCGTTGAATCGATAACAGCATCATTAGCAAAGAAACTACCAATTGACAGCGCTTCTTCTTCACTTTGTGCTAAATCTAAAGACTGTGTTTGGCTGAAGCGATAGTTAAAAAAGTCTGTGCGGTAATCACGCGTTTTTTCAACAAAATAGCCGCCGCCCGCGATTTCAACTTCGGCGTTCTCAAAGTAAAAAACTTTGTTAACATTAACGCCCCAGTTTTCTACATCGTCTTCTAGCTCAACAAATCGATACAAATAAGGATTACCACCTAAGCTGCCATTATAAAAAGTACGTTGATATTCGCCATCGGCGTACTCATCACGCACCGTTACTTCAAGCTCGCCAGGTATACTCGTCGTCGCTGTTGAATCAGTGTATTGCCAATCTACACCCACACCTTCAAGAAAACTCCACTCTAAATTGTGCATTCCACGAAGTTGAAGTATTTCAAGTTCCCGTTCCTCAAAAGAGGTTAAGTGGCTTCGCTGTAATTGCCCAGCATCAATGCTTAATGACTTTGAAGGCTCTTGGTAAAGCGCAACAGAAGCTTCATCTTCAGTATCTCGTAGCATCATATAGGTGGCTGTTAAATCATGGCCGCCAATTTTATAACCTAAATTTAGAGAGCTATTTAATTTTATATTATGCTTTGTTGATACTTCTTTCTCTGTGGCAGAGTAACAAGTAAAGTCATCTTTTGAACATTCAGATTCAGATGCGTCAACAGAAGAAAGTACTGCGCTAAACTTCTCTGCATTAGACCATTCATTTTCATAAGCAACTGATGCTAAGAAGCCAAAAGAGCCATCTAAACCAAATAAGTTATCAAATCGGTCGCCATAAACAGCTTTAATGCCTGCATCAGGGTTTAAGCTTTCTTTTTCTAAGCCAAAATCTCTTGGTAGTGCTTTTGATAAACTTTTATTTAAGTCTATTGCAGCTGCTTGACCAATATCAGCCCCCTGACGTCTTGACTCCACATCTCTTATATTTCTGTATGAAATATCAGACAAACCATTAATATAGGTATTTAGCGCCGTTTTAACGGCTCCTGGTAAGGCGCGTGTACCATCGTCTTTACCTAACCAGTCATCACTGCCGCCATTATATGTATAGCCTTCATCGTTTGTATCTTTATAGCTAGCACCAATCTCAACTTTAAATAAAGTATCACTTGGAATGCTTTTCGTCCTGATATTAACGTCACCACCACCAAAAGCCGCAGGCATATTAGGTGAATAGGCTTTTTGAACAGCTAAAGATTCAATAATACTTGATGGGAAAATATCAAGTGGTATTACATTTCTGGTCAGATCTGGGCTTGGAACAACTGCGCCATTTAAACGCACGCTTGAGTAACGCTCACCTAAACCGCGTACATAAATAAACTTATCGTTAACTAAAGATAAGCCTGTAACACGGCGAAGTGCTGAAGCGGCATCGCTATCACCCGTTCTAGATATTTGCTCTGAACCCATTATATCAGCAACAAATGCCTGATTTTTACGTTCATCAATTACGGCACTAGCACTGCCTTTGAGGCGTGTACCTGTTGCAACAACTTCTTCTATCGCTTCTTCATTGATTATTTCTTGTGCCTGTTCAGCGAAAGAATTAAATGAAGAAAAAAGGGAGAGCAGAGATAACGTTATTAGATTAGTTTTAAACTGCTTTTGATGTTTCATATTTATATCCTCTAAACCTAAAATTCCCTTAAAAAAGGCGCCAGAGCGCCTTATAATTAGAGCCGGTCTAGATTAATTACTAGCGCGTTGTAAAGATGCAGCTACAAAATCAGCCCATTCACTTGATTCACCTTCTTTAAGTGCACCAATGTAGCCTGCGTTAGTGAAGAAAGAGTCAACTTCACTCATGTCTTTCGCTGTTGTAGCTACCGCAGTACCTTGTGAGTCTGTAATAGTTGCTGCAGTTGAAACACCATCCGCACCAAGCACATTTGCAAAATCAGCAAAACCAATCAGCTGGTTATTTTCGCCACCAGTAAACCAGGTATTGATATCAAAGCTTGCTAACGCACCGGTTAAAGGAGTATTTACGTCTTCAAAATTCTTACCACACGCAAATATTGAACTCATAAATGCGATATCACCGTTGTTTGCATTGGCATGCACACCAGCATCTCCTGATTTATCTTTTTCATTATATAAATCAAAACAGCCAGCACCATCTACAGATGATGAGTTTACAAACAACATGTTAGCTAATTGCGCTTTACCCCATTCTTTCATTTCCATACCGGCACCAGTACGACGCCCTTCAGCACCTTGATCACCAGTAGTAACAACGGTTGCATTAGCAATAGTTGGGTTAGATACAGTCGTTACTAAATCTTGTGCGTCTGCAGATAGTGGATCAACTTTTGCGCCATCTGTTTCAAATCCATGATTTCCATATTCATTTGAACGTACAAGAATGTACTGTCCGTAACCTTTCCAACCCTCATCCCAGTCAATACCGTCATCACCAGTATCAGTAACAACAATATGTTTAAGATTAACGCTACCACCAAAGAGCTCTATACCATCATCAAAACCATTATGTACATGAACATAATCAATTGTTGTGCCTGAGCCAACAGCATTTAGTGTTAAACCATTTAGCTCATCACCTTCAACGCCAAATCCTGCATACTTAATAACAATATGCTTTAATATACCGCTACTATCTTGCGGGTCATTACCACCGTAATAAGATACAATACCTTCAGCTGAGTGATTACACATGTCTTGTGCCGCAGCTGTCGCTGTACAACGAATAGAATGACCACGTCCATTTACCTGAACGCCACCCCAATCCCCAATTTGAGCGGTTGTTGAATCATCACCATCAACTTCTTTAATGCTTGTGAAAATAATTGGCTTATCTACTTCACCAATTGCTTCAATATTTGCACCACGTGCAATACGAATAAAACTCTCTGGCTTGGTAAACGCAATGGTAGCGCCTGCTTCAATAGACAATGTTGGGCCATTAACATCAATAGTAGCGCCTGTAGATGTGTCTACATCGTCACCTATAAATAAAGCACCTTCAAATACATGGGCACCGCCATCGTCTAGCGCAGGGATAACAAAAGAGCTAGTAATTTCTTTTGCATTACTTGCAAATGCTTGGCTGTATAAGCAGTTTACGCCTTCTGCTTCACCTGTAAATGTAGCTCCATCTAATGTGTATGTGGCGCAACTTACAGTATCGCCACCATTATCACCACCTGGGTTAGTCACTGAATTGTCTACACTGTTATCAACTGTCGTAGGTGTAACGTTAATATCTCCACCGCCACAACCAGCAAGTGTTATTGCTGTAGCCACTAAGCTGATTTTGAATAAGCCAGATAATTTCATTGTTCACTCCGTAAAAGTATTTAATTATTGTGTTAGCGCATTAAGTAATAACTTAAGTCACTTTAAGGCACGATACTCATGCATTAAGGTCACTTGAGTTATCGAATACGAAGTACAATACGGGAGTGTTATGACAATGAAGTTACACTTTAATAAACATAAAATGACAATGTTAATTAACTAAAAATCAATAGGTTGCTTTAAAAGTGCACGCAAAAAAACCACACAAACTTAATGTTAGTGTGGTTTGAGTAGTGCAATTATGAAATGGTTTTTAGTGCGTCAATTAAGAACTAATAATCGCACTATAAAAATTAAAGTAGTGCTGTTTTTAATGTTTGCGCATGCACTTTTTCGCGTTTTACATATTTGATCCATTGCTGGGCTAAACGTTGTGACTTTTTGTGCTTTTCGGCTTGTTCAAACGCCAGGATAGACGCATCAAAATTTTGTAAATTGTATTGCGCCATTCCTAAAGCAACAAACGCATTTGATTCGAAATCAAGGCCGCCTTTATCCAGCGCCATTCGTGCTGCATCAGCAGCTTCGTCATACTGCTCTGTGTTTACATACACTTCAGCTAAGCGCTGGTCGTATTTACCATGCTCCGAACGCTCTGCAGCTTTGGTAAAGTAACTAATCGACTTAGCATCTTCTTTAGCTTGTACCATGGCCTCGGCTACAAAGGCATAATTTTTAGCCGTAGGTTCAGCAATGCCCTGCTCTATTGCTTTACTCATTACACTGGCGGCTTTGTAGGCAAGCTGATTATATAAATATACCTGCGCAAGCTGTCTTAGGTCAGATTTAGAGGTTAAAAATCCTTGCTGGTAAGCTGCTTCTAAAATACTAAGCTGCTGTTTTTCTTGCCCAGTTTCACCATACATACCGGCTAATTGCACCCAGTACTCAGGTTTATTGTAAAGCTTTACCATACGCTCAAGTACGCTCACTACTTTATCGGTTTGGTTAAGTGAGTAATACATAGCACGTTGCAGTACCAGCCAGTTTTCTTTTGGTACTTTGCCATTGCTATCACTTAAGTTAATGGCTTGGGTAATGTAACTTAGGCCTTGCGCATAGTCTTTTAATTGATAGTAGGTTTGCGCTCTTAATAAATAATACGCATCAGTTTTAGGCTTTGTATTAATGGCATCCCATTTGTCTAAAAATGCAATCACCTTTTTGTAGTCGCTGTTAGCCATTGCAAGCTGCGCTAAACTGAATGTCGTGCTCAAACGCAATGTTTCTGGAATGCCATCTTCTGCAATCACTTTTTCAAATGAGGCAATCGCTTTTACAAGGTCGTTTTCATTGTAATAAATAAACCCATAAAAGTTATGCATCATCGCAATTTCATACGAATTCATACTTGATGAGCGCGCTTGTATGCTGTCAAGCGCGTCTAAACCCGCTTTACTGTCGCCATCATCCGCAAGTTTTTGGGCGCGTGCTAATTGGCTGTATACCTTTTCACGAAGTGCGGGCACTCGTGTTGTTTTTTGTTGTTCAGCGGCCTGTACTGTCGCCAAATTTACACCCGGAAGTACACTCAATGCACTTGGTGTAACAACGCTGGCACTGATTGCAACAGTGCACAACATGCTAAGCTTTAATAGCTTGGTTGTTAGTTTTAATTTCATAATTGCCTCACGTTCACTCTTTACTTACTTAACAGAATTAACCATTAATTTGGAAAGAAATTTTATTTTGCACACCGGCTACTTCAACGGCTTCGCCATTAACAACGCGCGGTTTATATTTAAACTTAAGGGCCGCATCCATCGCTGCTCTGTCAAACAGTGACTCTGGCTCGGCTTTAATAACTTGTGGCTCTTTCACTGTGCCTTGCTTGGTCACTGTAAACTCAACAATGACATACCCTTCAATACCACGCGATAACGCACGCCTTGGGTATACCGGTGCCACTTTTACTATGGGTAAATACTCACCATCACTGGTTTCTAACGCTAATCCACCCGCTAGATTTACATCAGCATCGACATTGGCAGCAAAATCAAAGTTGTTGCTAGCAGCGTTGTTATCGCTACTTTGCATTTGTGGCGATTCCATTGGCGGTGGTGGCTCTTTAGGTGTTGGTGGCTTTTGTGGTTTGCGCTCCTTTTTTTGCACCGTTTCTTCTTTTTTCAAACGGACAAAATCCAACACATTCCCTTTTGCAGGCTCCGTCATGGCGCCTTCTCCGCCGGTGATCAATGCCTGCATACCTAAAAACAGCATAAAGGTCACCACACCCGCTATAATTAACGCAAGTACATAACGCATCACTCGTTACCCTTCTTGAGCCGCTATTGAAACATCAAATACACCCGCTGCACGCGAGGCATCCATCACTTTTATCAAGGTTTCTGTAGTGGCTTTTTTATCGGCCTGAATAACCACACTGCCTTGTGGATTTTCAGCTTTTAAACGTTCAATGTTGGCTTGTACAGCACGTACATCTATTTGACGTTTATTGATCCAAATTTCGCCTTGATCTGAAATAGCTACTAATATGTTAGCCCGCTCTTTTTTAACAGCCGTTGCTGCTTCTGGGCGGTTTACATCAATACCGGCTTCTTTTACAAACGAGGCTGTAACAATAAAGAAAATAAGCATAATAAATACAACATCCAGCATAGGAGTCATGTTTATTTCTTCTGCTTCATCTTCTTGGAATAAATTACCTAATGGGGCTCTCATTTTACTTCTCCTAGAACAAGCGGTGATTATGTACACCGCTTTTCAATAATTATTTAGTGGTCTAACACCATAGTGTCTTGCAACAATTCAACTTCACGCTTTGCTTTACGCTGTAAATAGGTTGAGGCAAACACCCCAGATAACGCACCGACCATTCCTGCCATAGTGGGTATGGTTGCTTTTGATACACCCGATGCCATAGAGCGTGCGCTGCCTGTACCTGTAATGGCCATTACATCAAAAACTTCTATCATCCCTGTTACTGTGCCAAGCAATCCTAATAGTGGACACAGCGCTACCATTACATTAATCAACGGTAAGTTTGCATTTAATCGCATACTGGCGCGTGACACCATGGCCTGGCGTATTTGCTCTGCGTTCCAGCTGTTGCGTTCACTGCGCGTTTTCCACGTATTTTTAACGTCTTTTTTGTAGTGTCGATAGCCATTAAAAAAGTACATAAATCGCTCGAGTATCAATAACCACATCGCGAAAATTAACACGGCAATGACCAAGAGCACTTGGCCACCCGTGTCGAGAAAATCACGGATAGCATTGATTGAATCAATCAATAGCACCATGGTTTAAGCTCCTTTCTCGCTTCGCTCGGCAATAATACCTGCACTTTGTTCTTGTAAAATAAGCAGTAAGCCTTTTGAGCGAGTATTCAATAAGGTGTATAAAAACACCGTAGGGATAGCAACAACAAGGCCTAATACCGTAGTAACCAGGGCTTGCGAAATACCGCCTGCCATTAGTTTAGGGTCGCCAGTGCCGAATAAAGTAATTGCTTGGAAGGTATTAATCATCCCGGTTACAGTACCGAGTAAGCCCAGCAATGGCGCTACCACAGAGATAATTTTAATAAGCGTTAGATTACGGGTGATTTTTGGCATTTCGCGTAAAATGGCTTCGCTTAACTTAAGCTCAAGCGTGTCGTACGCCACATTAGGATATTGGTCTTTCACTTTCATGACGCGCCCTAGCGGGTTATCATCACGGGCTGTATCGTCTTTTAATTGACGGCGGATTTTTCCACCCATCAGCAGGAGCGATACAAAACGCTCTAACGCAATTAATAACGCTAATAAGCCAACGCCTAAAATAACGTAACCAACTGCACCACCTTGATGAACTTGCTCGCTGGTATCAGGGGCTTGTACTAACAAACCTAAAATTGAACCACCCGTTGGGTCAAGGGCAAACGGCACCACACCGGTGTTTGCTTGCTGCAAATCAGCCGCAGTCGCAGTAAAGCGGCTACTTGGTTGGCGAGTAAGCTGGCTAATGGTATTGGTAGAAGGCGTATACTCTAGGTACTGACCGTCACTAATAAGGTTAAATGCACCCACACGTACCACTTCTTTTTGTACTTTATTGCCACCGTCAACAATTACATCAGTATTGAAGCGGCTTACTTTTCCTTGTTCGGTCATTTCGCGTTGTAACTCAAACCAAACCTTTTCGATATCTTCAATAGACGCAAGCTTTGAGGTAGAACCCATTTTTTGCGCCAATTCGTCCATAAAAGTACTACGCCCAGGTAACTGAGCCGATACCACCGAGGTTGCAAACTTGTTGCTAGAATCTCCAGCAACTTGTTGTAGCACACCAAATAGCTCTTTTAATGAACCCATACGCTTTGATAAAGTATCGGTTAGGTTAGCTAATTTAATTTCGTTTTCTTCAAACTGCGTTTCTAAACGCTCTGACTCGCTAAGCATTTGGTTTCGTTTAGCTTGGGTGTTTTTCAGCATTTGCACTTGTTCATTTTGACGTGCTGCAAATTCTTGTTCGCGTTGTTTATTTTGTTCTGATTGCGCTGATTTACCCTGCTCTAACGTTTTTAATAAGGCATCTAAGTTCATTGGTTCAGCGGCACACATCGCACCTGAAAAACCTAAGCTGGCTGCAAACACGGCCATTTTTGTCATTTTCGTTAATAATTTCATGGTAAACCTCTTATTCTGCAGCATGAATTGGCAGTGTTAACATATCGGGGGCTAGTTGTTTGCGCGCAATGCGAAGCCCTTTATTAATTTGGCTAATGGTTGAATCAGGCAGTGCAACAAACGACTGTGACTGTTGATCCCAACTACCTGCTTGTTTGCCATCGCGGGTAAGGTAAATGAGTTCTAAACGGCCAATGCGTAAAAAATCAACTTCACGTTCTTTATTGTCCACATCAAGCAATGCGGTATACGCTTCAATAGTGCGTCCGTAATCAACTTCAACTTGATAAGCTTCTAAGACACGACGGAATTTTTCACTTGATGAAATATCAGCACGCTCCATCATTGCATTTAACGATTCAAGACGCTGCTTACGTTCTTGTTTTAAAAACGGCACATCTAAGGCAATAAACTGTTCAAGCCCGGTGATCATGCGAAGCATTAAAGGGGTTATTTGGCGCTCAATAATCGATACCTGATCCATTGATAAATTAAGCGATTCCATCTCTTCTATTTGGTTATTTAACTGTTTTGTCAGCTGTGCGTTATAAACGGCTAAACCATCTATTTCTTTATTTAGGGTTTTAAATTGCTGTAAACGCCCTTGCATTGAATCTGCAATCTTGTCTATTTTTGTTTGTGATTGCGCAGCTAAATTATTAATGTCGCTACTTTTATCAATTACCGTGTTTAAATCATTGGCGTGGACTGCTGCACTTGCGGCTACAATACCAGCTAAAATTAATGGTTTAACGCCTTTCATCGTATACACCTTTGCTCGTTAATTAGCGGATTTGCTAGTGTTTATTAGTCGCTTTAGCCTGTTTATGAAAAAACATTTTAAAGCGAGATAGTTTCAATGAGCGAAAGTGTATAGATTAAAAATGACAAGCGTGTTGCGTAAAAAAGTCGCTTTTATGACAATGGTAATAAATTAGCCTTATTGGCTGAATTTAAAGTGCAGGGTAATGTTTGAAGCGTAAATTTTATAAGTAAGACTGTATTTCACTAAGGGTATGCTGCCAATCTATGTAGTTAATAGCAATAGGGTAAGCACGGTTGTTATGTATTAATACTAACGAAGGGAAACCTTGAATAGGTAAACTGCGAACAAAGTTAAGCTCATCATAAAAGCGACGCTGAAGTTCCTTAGAGTGTAACTGCTGAGTAAATAAACAGGGATCTAAACCAATTTTTTCGCATAGTTTAATAAGCACGTCTTCATCCGATGGATTCTGCGCCTTTAAATAATACGCTTGTTGAATAGCGTCAATCATCTGTGGCTCTTTGTTAAAGCTACGAGCAATTAATGCCGCCCTACAAGAAGGATAAGTAGAGCGGCGTGGTTGGCATTCTCGCCAAAAATTAAAATTAAACTCAGTGCCTAATTGGTTGTTAATGTTTTGCCATATGCCTTGTAGTTGCAACTGCATATCAGCACTCATTAGCTGGTCGCTATCTGCCGCCAACCCCCCGACTCTATATTCTATAGGTAGAATATTTACTAAAGCAGTTTCTAGCTTTTGCCAAGTAGGTTTATAACCCCAGCACCAGCTACACATAGGATCATGCACATAGATAAGCTTACTGACTGACATGCTCGCCCTGCGCAAATATGACTTTATTACGCCCTTGTGATTTTGCCTGATATAAATATTCATCGGCTTGTTTTAATGCACTGTTGAAGTCGTCAACATGATTAGCTTGTGCAATGCCAATACTGCAGGTTAACGATACTCGTTGTTGTTTATCAGTTAACATTACATGATGTTGCACGCATTCTCTAAAGCGATTAGCTAAAATACTGGCTTCAATGGTCGTTAGCTGCGGTAAAATTACTACAAACTCTTCACCACCATAACGGGCTTTAAGGGCGGTTGCAGGAAACTGCGACTCTAATAATTTAGTGAACTCTATTAATACGGTATCACCAAAATCATGACCATAGGTGTCGTTTAATTGTTTAAAGTTATCTAAATCTAGGAGCAATATAGACAGCGGTAAATAATGTGCAGGTCGTGAAGCAGCAAGCTTTAAAAAATGAGAGGTAATAAAGCGACGGTTGGGTGCACCTGTGAGCTGATCTGTATAGGCGTATTGTTTTTGTTCTAAGGTAATATCAGCAATGGCAAGGTGGCTTCGGTGACGAAAATACTCACCGATAAAAGAAAACACCAGCACTAATGAAAATGCAGCAACAAAACGAGTTTTTTCTACCTCACCATAAATAACCTGCCCCATATCGGGGCCATACAACATAACAATACAGCACAATAACATGGCACTGCTTAACCATGCGCCAAACTTAACACCCAATATGGCGAAAACAGCAACAGGATAAAACATAAGCCAATATAAAGCAGTGTTATCTTTACCGCCTGTGTATACCAATGCTAAACACATCAAAAATACAATCATCAGAGTAATTAACGCAATAGCATTGAGCTTTTTGGTTTTTATAAAATAAACGATGCACCCTACAATCGTTAAGTTAACTGAGATTAATGCGGCAGTTAATATAGGTGCATAAACGCGATAATTTGCAATCACCAAATAAGTAATTAACACCAAGGCAATCGCTATCATGGTAAATAAAGAAAACGCTTGGCGTTGTCTATCAAAGCTATAAACACTGTCAATATTAACTAGACTAAGCCAGTTTGGTTTATTTATTTTTGTTTTATTGATCATACTTTGAATTTTTTAACCATCCGATCTAAGTCGCTAAATTGATGCTTAAGCTTGGTACATTCCTCTAAAGTAAGGTTAAGGTTAGATTGACCTTGAGTAGATAAGTCGCTAATAACATGAATATCTGAGTGTAATGATTTAACAACTTGGTTTTGTTCATCTGTGGCATTAGCCACACTATGATTAGCATCCGTTATTTGCCTTATCGCACTAATTATTTGCTTCATTACGTCGCCGACGGCATCCGCTTGCTGAACACTTTTTTCACTTTCTTCTAAACTGGTTTTCATCAGTTCAACGGCAGAGCTTGAGCCTTTTTGCAGTTCAATAACCGTATTTTCAATTTCTTGCGTTGATTGTTGAGTGCGTTGTGCTAATTGTCTTACTTCATCGGCAACAACGGCAAACCCTCTTCCCGCTTCACCCGCACGTGCGGCTTCTATCGCTGCATTTAAAGCGAGCAAGTTAGTTTGTTCACTCACTCCTTTAATTACTGCTAATACATTACCGATATTGGCGGTATGTGAATCTAAACTATTAATTGTTTCTTGCGCTTGCTCTATATTTTGCGAAAGTTGATGAATGCTTGATACGTTGTTAGTCAGTGTTTGCTGATTTTTAGCGCAATATTGATCAGCATCTTTAGCAAGCGTTGAGGCATTACTTGCACTGCTTGAAATTTCTGTGGCGGTAGCAGAAAACTGATTAATTGCCGATGCTACGCTGTTAGTACGTTCACTTTGATCGTCGTACATAGTCAAGGTTGAATCTGTTTGCGTAACCAGCTTAGCAACAGCTGTTTCTAACAATTGCGCTGAAAACTTAACTTGAACAATTGAATTTTGAATTTTTTCTATAAAAATATTAAATGAATTACTTAACTGACCAAACTCATCATCGTTTTCTACACTGAGGCGACGAGTTAAATCGCCTTCACCTTGAGCTATATCTCTAATAGCATCGTTTAAGCGATACATAGGACGCATTAAGTAACGCAATAAAAGCTGTAGCGCAAAAACAATGACTAAGGTGCCTACTATTAAGTAAATCAGTGCTTTTTGACCAAATGCCGACACACTTTCGAAAGCCGTGTCTTTATTGATCACTGCTCCTAAATACCAATCAACATTTTCTATGCCATGAATTTTAGTAAATGACACTAAAACAGTTTCATCAGCAACTTGGTGCTCTGTAAAAGTATCAGCCAGCTCAATGTCTTTTCCAAATAATTCAGTAAGCGCTTTTGAATTTAACTTACTATTTGGATGGCTTAGTATTTGCCCCTTATGATCTAATAAAAAGCCATAACCTAACCCTAAAAAATCAATATCGTCGATAATTTTAGCTATGGTTTGCATATCAATATCAGCACCTGCAACTCCTTTAAATTGGCCATTAATATTTATGGGCGCAACAGCTGAAATGGTCAGTTCATTGGTGGTTACATCAATATAAGGGGTGGTGAATGCAGTGTTAGTTTTGTTTTCAACCAACTTATACCAAGGGCGGCTAGTTGCATCAAAATCGTCGGGTAAAATGACGCTTTGATCATTTAAAATAAACGCGCCTGAGGATTCGCCGATGTAAGTATTTTTAAAATCACCTGCCATCTCTGCAGTATTTAATTGCGATAATGTAAGCGCTTTAGCGTCTGTAACTTGATAGGTGTTTGCCAGCGAGATAACAATGGCTAACTTGTTATTCAGCCAGCTTGCAATGTTCTGCGATACAGACTGGGAATTTTGTTTTAATACTAAAGATAGCTGCTCTTGAGTTTGATGACGCATTGAAAAATAGTTGTTAATAGTGAAAACACCTAACACTAAAACTAAGACCAATGACGCAGCGATGGTGATTTTGGAGGTGAATTTCAGCGAGCTAAACATAAGTACCTTAAGAATTAATCATTATTATCACTGTCTTTTTAACAAATTTTTAACTGAAAGTCTTAGCAAATATAAGCTGGGATTGATTAAATTTTAAAAAATAATGATAAAGTATTATTTTGATGTACAGAAAAATATCTATAAGATGATTTTTTAATAGCGACGGTCTAACTAGTCGCAAAGAAAGACTCTATGCAACTTGCCTTTTAGAAAAGTAAAAAGATTAAAATTTGAATTTAATAATGACGTTACACTGAGTAATTATTATTTAAATCACTTTTTCCATTTCATTTTATTATTGGTATCGCGTGATGAAATAATGGTTTCATCACTGCTTTGAATCCCGCCCAATTTAGAGAGTCGGTCATAAAGAACAACATTACAGGTTGCCGCTAAATTCATACAGCCGATAGTAGGAATATACACCACTTCGTCGCACCATTTTAAAACATCTTTGGGCACAGAGCCGTCTTCTGGACCAAATACATAAAATGCGTTCTCAGGGTGAGTAAATTCGGGCAAAGGAGTGGCGCCTTCAATTAACTCAATTACCACTACTTTTGCATCTTTTGGCTTGACTGATGCTAAATCGTCAGTGGCGGTTAATGGAATGCGTTGCACCACATTTTTCGTATCCGTATGAAATTTTTGTGCATTTAAATAACGGTTGCCGGTAAAAAAAACCTGCTTGGCGTCATAACAACCTGCTGCGCGTAATACACCACCCACATTGGTTGGGCTTTTAGGGTTTATTAAACCAATACTTGCTTGTAACTTACTCACTAGTTGCAATCCTTGGTTGGCCACTCGGCAATATACAAGTCAAAATCGTCTAATTTTACATCACAATCTTTTACTGTTTTATCTTTGACTGAAATGTTTAGCTCATGCATTTTAGTTTTATCGCCGTTATTAAGTAACGGGTGCCACGTTGCTAAACCGCGCCCTTCATGAAGACGGCGGTAGCTACAGCTTTGTGGCATGAAAAAGATGTCTTTTAGGTTTTCTTTAGTGAGTTTAACACACGAAGGGACTAATGTTTGGCGGTTTTCGTATTCACTACAGCCACAGGTATTGTTATCAAGGTATTGACAAACAATGTTGGTAAATATTAGTTGCTCGCCTTCTCTTAGCTGATCGGTAGCAGTAAAGTCATCTTCGTCTTCACTGTCAATAAAGGTGTTTAAACAACACTTTCCACATCCATCACAAATGGCTTCCCATTCTTGCTGGTTCATTTCATTCAGGCTTTTACTAAGCCAAAATTGGGTATTTGCTAATTGTTGATCAAACATGGTGTTCTCGCCCCTTTTAAGAGCGCGCATTCTAACGTATTGCAGCAAAGCGCGCAAAGCCAATCCCTAATATCTGCATGGCTTCGCGCGATTTTATTACTGCTGAGATTTAACCCAACGTTTAATTTTTTTCTCCAGAATAGGCATAGGTAGTGCACCATCAATCAATATTTGCGTATGAAACGCTTTAATGTCAAATTGCTCACCTAATTGCTGGTGGGCGTAATTTCTGAGCTCTTTAATTTTAAACTCACCCAATTTGTACGATAGTGCTTGGCCTGGCCATGCAATATAGCGCTCAACTTCAGCAATAACATCACTTTTTGCCATTGAAGAATTTGCTAGCATGTAATCAATGCCTTGTTGACGTGTCCAACCTTTGGCATGAAATCCTGTATCAAGCACTAATCGCATCGCTCTTAGCTGCTCATCGCTAAGACGCCCGTACCACATATACGGGTCGGTAAATAAGCCCAATTCTTTGCCTAAGCTTTCTGCATATAATGCCCAGCCTTCAGCAAACACGGTATAGCCGCCAAATTTACGAAAATCGGGCAAGCTTTGCACCTCTTGTTGCAGCGCTATTTGAAAGTGATGACCAGGAGCGGCTTCATGAATAGACAGTGTTTCGAGTAAAAACTTAGGCTGCGCTTTTAAGTTGTATGTATTGATGTAAAATATGCCTGGGCGCGAACCATCAGGAGCGGGTCCTGCATACGACGCTCCCGCAGCTGATTGGGCTCGATACGCTTCAACCGCTTTGACAACATAAGGTGCTTTAGGCTCAATATTAAATAACTTTGGTAAGCGAGCGTCTATTTTTAATTTTATCTTTTCATAGGCAGCAATTAACTCATCGGCCGTTTTGTAATAAAACTCATCGGAGTCACGTAAGTGGTTAAAAAAGGCTGATAATTCTCCTTCAAATTCGACGGTGTTTTTCACCGTTTTCATCTCACTTAAGATTCTTGCCACTTCACTTAAACCAATCTCATGAATTTCATCCGCTGATAAACTTAACGTAGTATTTTTCTTTATTTGGTATTCGTACCACGCTTTACCATTGGGTAAATCAGCATAACCAACAGAATCGCGGGCATAAGGAATATAATCGTTAAGTAAGAAATCGCTCATTCGCTGATATGCAGGCACTAATTTATCTAAGATCAGTGTTTTATACTGCGATTTTAGCTGTTGCTTTTCATCAGCTGAAAAAGAGTCGGGCATGGCTTTAATGGGCGAATAAAAGAGAGAATCTTCTGCGCTTGTAACAACATGCGCTTTAAATTGCGGGAGTAATTTTTTTGCTAATGGCATAGGCAGTACCACATCGTATTTAACGCCTTGCGCCATTGATTGTTCAACACTTGCAAGCCATTTAACGAAACCATCTGCACGCTTGATAAAATTTTCGTAGTCGGCAACAGTATTAAAAGGCTGAGCACTTTGTCCTGAACCAAATCCAGCGAAGGTATTATGCGCACCCGACATTTGATTTATCGGTAACAAATAATTTTTATATTGCATCCCCTCAAGCTTGAGGGCTAAATCTCGGGATAACACTTCAAAATTCAGTAGCGCTTGACCGGTCAGTTGTGATTCATCAATCAGGGATAAGCGTTGTTGATATTTTTTGTAGAAAGCGGCTTTCTTATCGCGATTAAGCTGCGATATTTCAGGCAAAAATTGATCATCAAATTCATGGCGGCCATTATAAGTAGCGCTTAATGGATTAAAAGCTAATGATTCATCGTAGTACTGAGCAACGAGCACATCTAATTGCTGCTCGGCTGATAATTCGCTTATTACAGGTGCAACTGACTGATTTGTGTTTAATTGTGAGCTGGTGCTCATACAACCACTTAAGGCAAACATAACGCTACTGGCAACCAGAGCTATTTTAATAACTTTCATAAATTCCCTTGTTAGTTTTTACCCGCCAATTATGCGGTTTTAAATAACTTAAATAAAGCAATTACGGTCAATGCTATTCGTCGCTACATTATTTACTCAATAGCGCATGGTTGCTACATTCAAGTGAATGAAAATAATTATAATGACTTAAACATGAAAAAACATTTATTGACTCTATCAATCGCATTAATGAGCTTAACCAGTGCAAGTACACTAGCCACAACCTATATATCGGCCAAAGCTTTGCTAGATGTTGAAACAGGCGAACTTAAGGCTAATCCTTTGATTGCCATAGATAAAGGTGTTATTAGCCAAATCCAATTTAATAAAAAGCCCAAGCTTAGCAGTAATGATGAACTGATAAACCTACCAACGCTTACCCTGTTACCTGGGTTAATGGACATGCACGTACATTTAACCAGCGATCCTACCGTCTCTCGAAGTGAACGTTTAGGGCAATCTGTTCCGCGAATGGCCATTAAAGCCAGCTATTTTGCTAAGCAAACCTTAGAAGCTGGATTTACTACAGTAAGGAACTTAGGTGCTGAGGGCTACAGTGTTATTGCGGTGCGAGATGGTGTGAATGCAGGTGATATTATCGGCCCACGTATCTGGGCTGCAGGGCCTTCTTTGAGCATTACTGGTGGGCACTGCGATAATAATCGCTTACCTCCAGAGATGAAATATACTGCCACCGGCGTTGCTGATGGCCCATGGGCAGTACGTATTAAAGTGCGTGAAAATATAAAATATGGCGCTAATGCAATCAAACTATGCGCCACAGGTGGGGTATTTTCTAAAGGAACAAAAGTCGGCATACAGCAATACGCCTTTGAAGAAATGAAAGCCATTGTTGATGAAGCGCACATGCGTGAATTACCTGTTGCCGCTCACGCACACGGCACTAACGGTATTAAAACGGCGATTAGAGCCGGTGTAGATAGTGTTGAGCACGCTAGCTTTCTAGATGATGAAGCGATTGCGCTTGCAAAAGAGCATGGTACTTGGTTATCGATGGATATTTATAATACAGAGTATACGCTGAGCTTTGGTGAGCAAAATGGTGTTGATGAAGAAAACCTAAATAAGGAACGTCTGGTATCAAAAAAACAACGTGATAGTTTTAAACGCGCTGTTAAAGCTGGGGTAAACATGGTATTTGGTACCGACGCAGCAATATACCCACATGGTGATAATGCTAAACAGTTTTCCCGTATGGTTGAATTTGGCATGAGTGAATTACAAGCAATTCAAGCGGCGACCATTAATAGTGCTAGATTATTAAAAGCTGATAAACAACTAGGGCAAATTAAAACTGGTTTTGCAGCTGATATCATAGCGGTAGATACTAATCCATTAAAAAACATTTCTACACTAGAGCAGATCCCGTTTGTTATGAAGGCGGGTGTGGTTTACAAACAGTAAGCCCAAACGTTTCTATAAGGTTGAGCACCGCTCAACCTTAAAATTTTTTGCAAATGTAGCTAAGCTGCTCGTTTAGCCATCAAAATTTTATTAAAAAATCTTTCTGCTAAACCAACTAACTACTGCAATCCCCCTTTGAAATTTTCAAATATGATTACTTTTAAATCACATTGAATAACAATCAAGCAAACGTACCTATTGAAGTAAAAAAAATTGAACTTTTTATTTAAATTTAAAATGATAACCATTATCATTCGCGCAAATTAACAAATGCGAATGGTTATCAGTTTATGAAAAGGTTTCAATACTCTCTCCTCACTCTAGCGTGTTTAAACGCAAATTTAGCAATGGCTAACGAGTCACAAGTTAATTCAGATATTGAACGAATTAGCGTTTACGAGCAACAAAACCGAGTAGTGATGAATTCTGGTTTAGCGACTAAATCAGACATGTCACTAATGGAAACCCCAGCACCCGTGGTTATTGTTGATAAAGCACTGATTGAATCACAAGGTATTGATAGTCTTCAGGACGTGATCCGCAATGTGAGTGGCCTAACTCAAGCGGGTAATAACTATGGCATTGGTGACAATTTAGTTATTCGTGGTTTGGGTGCTAATTACACTTATGATGGCATGTATGGCGGCGCAGGCTTGGGCAATACATTTAACCCTACTCGGTCTTTAACCAATGTTGAATCTATTGAAGTGTTAAAGGGTCCCGCTACTGGCTTGTATGGTATGGGTAGTGCCGGTGGTGTGATCAACCTCATTGAGAAAAAACCACAGTTTAACGAGCAACATACGCTAGAAATGGATATCGGTCAGTGGGATAGTTATTCGCTTGCACTCGATAGCACCAATGCAATAACCGACGATTTAGCTTATCGGGTAATGGCAAAAACCGCCTCTAGCGATGGCTTTCGTGATTTAAAAGAGCAGCGCGATGAAATTTACTCGTCTTTAAAATATGTGCTTAATGACCAACAATCTTTTGTATTGTCTGGGGCATATATTAAAGACGCTATTGCAGTGGATTCTATTGGCCACCCTATTCGTATTTTTAACAGTGAATCGGTTAACGGTTTAACTGCTGGAGAAGTATCAGGCGCCGATTTAGTTAATGACCCTACAGCAAGTGGGTTACAATTGAGTGAAGCACAACGAAATGAATTAGCTAACTCTTTGGCAAGCAATGATGGTTTAACACCCTTTAACTTTGGCACTAATGGCATAATATCACCGATGGCAAAGGATAACGAAGGTGAAGAGCTGCGTTTTAAATTAGCGCATAATTATTACATTAGTGATGATTTATTTTTAAATCAACAGCTACAGTATCGCAATTACACCTCAAGTTTTGCTCGTCAAACAGGTGCTTATAATTATGTTTATTGGAACCGACGCGGTGTAATTAACCAAGATCCACGCGCACCGTTAGTTGTAGATAATGTATTACATCCTTTTGCTGCAAGACGCCAAGAATATCGCCAAGTAGAAGCGGATGAAAAATCTTGGCAATACTTCTTAGATTTACGTTATGACTTTATGCTTGGTAATATAGAAAACGAACTACTAGTTAATGCCAACTATGAAGACCGTGATATTCGTTTTAAACAGTACTCTATTTATGATGCTGATAAGGTCATTAAAAACAATGACGGTGAAGTGATTTACCAAGGCGCACTGCCATATATTTTTGATATACGTCAACCAAATTGGCCTACAGGTGAATTTGCTGACTATGATCCGCTTAAAACCAGTGATTACAATAAAAAAGTACAAGCATGGGGCGTAGGCCTGCAGCATGTTGCTTATATTAACGACAAGATCACTACTCGTATTGGTGTTGCTCATAATCGCATAAAACAAAGTTATGAGCATTTTGGGGTAGACCCACGTTATAGCCAAAGCCGCGCAAATCCAACGCCTGAAGCAAACACATCAGACAGTGGTTTAACGTATAACTTAGGTGCTACTTATCAAGTAAACGCTGATATGGCTTTGTTTTTAAATCACTCGAAAGGACGCACAGCTTACAGTGTTCTTGGCTCTGTTGCTGGTAATGAAGCCGATAGAGACGATTCAGAATCAGTGAGTAACGATTTAGGCTTTCGTTTTAAAGCATTTGATGATCAATTACTAGCTTCGATTGTAGTATTTGAAAGTGCGCGCACTAATTTAGAATACGCCAATCCACTTTATGAAGCCGGCGTGTCAGCACCTAACGTAGTAGAGAGCTTTTTTGATGGCGAAGAACAGACAAAAGGTGTAGAGATTGATTTAAATGCCTATTTGAACGATCAATGGAAAGTTAATATTAACGGTGTTTATCAAGACGCCCGCGATAAAACTAATCCAAACAGCTCAAGCTTTGATACCCGCCAAAAAGGGGTGCCTTATGTAACAGCTAGTTCATGGGTTACTTACTCAGCAGCGCTGTTTGAATTACCACACGCAGTTGATCTAAGCGCAGGCTTAACATTCGTTGATAAACGCAGTACTAACTCAAGTTCATTCGGTATTGATAATGGTTACGTACCCGCTTATACCGTATATGATGCTGCAGTTAGCTATAAAGCTGATAACTGGCAGATGCAGTTAAACATTAATAACCTGTTTAATAAAAACTATTATTCTAAAGCCATGTTTTTAGGCGGAATGCCAGGTGAAGAACGTAATGCAAAGCTAAGCTTTAGTTACACACTTTAATAGTTTAATAATTTTAAAAGCACGGAGTTTCAATTGAAATACCGTGCTTTTTTCATGTAAAAACTTAATATTAAATCGTAACAACTATGCGGCCGTTTATTTCGCCTTTAAGCATGTCATCAAAAATTTCATTAATATCTTCAAGTTTTTTCTCTTCAATGATAGCTTTTACTTTGCCTTGCGCAGCAAATTCAAGACATTCTTGCAGGTCTTTGCGCGTACCTACAATAGAGCCAACCACTGAAACACCATTTAATACGGTGTCAAAAATTGGCAATGGCATATCTTCAGGCGGTAAACCAACCAATACACATTTTCCCCCTCGGCGAACACTTTTATATGCTTGTTCAAACCCAGGTTTTGATACTGCCGTACAAACAACAGCATGCGCGCCACCTACTTGCTCAAAAATGGCCTCACTGGGCACCACCTCTTTAAAATCAAGCGTAATATCAGCACCCAACTCTTTAGCTAGCGCCATTTTCTCTTTACCAGTATCTACCGCAATAACATTAAAGCCCATTGCTTTTGCATATTGCACTGCTAAGTGCCCTAAACCACCCACACCGACAATAGCAACCCATTGACCTGGTTTAGCGCCAGATACTTTTAAAGCTTTATACGTTGTTACGCCCGCACAAAATAAGGGGGCAGCTTCAGCAAAACCTAAACCTTCCGGTATTTTGATGATGTAGTCACCATGAGCTAAACAGTATTCTGCATACCCACCGTCAATAGAGTAACCCGTATTATGTTGCGATAAACACAAGGTTTCGCGCCCATCTAAACAAAACTCACAATGGCCACATGCGCTGTATAACCATGGTACGCCTACTCTATCGCCCACTTCTAAGTGCTTAATATTACTTCCTAGTTTTTCTATTACACCAACACCTTCGTGCCCAGGTACTAATGGCATTTTTGGTTTTACCGGCCAATCGCCATGACATGCGTGTAAATCAGTGTGGCACACACCACAAGCGGCTATTTTTACTAGGACATCGTTAGGACCTACTTCTGGGATAGGCAAATCGGTGATCGCTAACTTGCCTTTATATTCTGTATTTATTGCTGCTTTCATAGTCATTCCATCGTTTATAAAAAATTTTGTTATTCAACAAGGTCGTTAAATAACAATGTCATGTTGCATATCCGCAACATACCTCACTATAAATGCTTAGATATTAATCTATATCAATCATTAGTCGTAAAACGTGGCTTTTTATCCCAGCTTAAGTCTTGCCATACCTAACCAGCGTGCTAGCATAGATTTCATTTATTTTTGAAACTTGTAACAATGACATTATCAGAAAAAAACTTTGCCTTTGTAATGCATTGTGGTGAGATGGGCAGCCGCTGGGGATTTAATCGCACCATTGGACAAATGTGCGGTTTATTGATTATCACTAAAGACCCGATGACGGCAAATCAAATCGCTGATGCGCTAAGTATCTCTCGCGGTAACGTGAGTATGGGGATCAAAGAATTACAATCTTGGCAACTGATCAAAGTAATGCATATCCCAGGAGATAGAAAAGAGTACTATGCCCCTGCAGGCGATATTTGGGATATGGCAAATCGCGTATTCGAAGAGCGCAAAAAACGTGAAGTTGAGCCGACACTAAGTTTACTGCGGGATAACTTACTAGACGAAGCAAGTAACGACGATGAAATCTACGCTCAAAAACAAATGGGCGAAATCCATAACTTACTTGAAACAGTAACTAAATGGTCGTCAGAATTACAACGTTTAACTCCTGAGCAGCTTAATAAGCTAATGAAACTAGGTTCAGGGATTGGCAAAGTCATTGACCTAAAAGATAAAATATTTAAAAAAGAAATTTAGTCGATAGGTCACTCACAAAAAAGCCGCAATTTGCGGCTTTTTAGTTATTTGCTTTATTTAAATTTTTGGATAAGCAATTCTATCTGACAAATAGCCCACGCTGGTTGCAAAATAATATGACCGATTCCAGTGCATAAATACCTTGTAGTTGTCGTATGCTAAATACATGCGCCCATTTTCATCATCAGGCATCACTAGTGCAGCATCCACAGCAACATTTGGTAAATCGCTGCCATCAGCACGACGAACCCCTAATGCTTGCCAATCAGCGAGTGAGCGCTCTGAATTGTTCCAATATTCAAGCCATTGCTTACGTGTTTTAGTACCGCGCTTTAAAATATACTGCTGATCAAAATCAGCAGGTAATTGAACTTGGCGACCCCAGGTTAAGTTGTCATTCCAACCCTCTTGCTTTAAGTAATTAGCAATAGAGGCAAACGCATCTTCTTTGGTTGTCCAAATATCTTTACGGCCATCGTTGTTGTAATCTACAGCATAGGCATTAAATGAGGTTGGCATAAATTGAGTTTGCCCCATTGCACCTGCCCATGAGCCTTTAAATTTATCAAGCGTAATATGACCCGACTTTAATATGTCCAGTGCTGCCCATAATTGGCGCTTGTATAATGCTTCACGGCGCCCATCAAAAGCCAGTGTTACCAACGATGAAATCACGTTGTGGCCACCTTGAATGGCACCAAAATTACTCTCTAAGCCCCAAATAGCTACAATAAAGCGTGCTTGGACGCCAAAGTCTTTTGCGACCTTCTCTAAAACGTCTTGGTTTTCTTTGTACAACTTACGCGCGCGATCAATTTTCCATTGAGGCACTCGTTTTGGTAAATATGTTTCCAGTGTTTCTTTTACTTCAGGCTGATTTTTATCTGCTGAAATCACTTTTTCTTTGTAAGAAGCAGTGGCAAATGCTTGCTCAAGTAACTGAGTATCGTAACCTTTCGCTATTGCCTCTTGCTTTAAATTAGTAAGGTATTGTTGAAACTCAGCTTGGGTTTTTGCCATCACAGATGAGCTTAAACAGATACCACACAATACAACTGCTAATTTTTTAATCACTATCTACTCCGTTTTGTTTTCTTAATTCACTCAGCAAGTTTTCTTCTGGTGGCGGAATTTGTAAATAATAGCCTTGGTCGCTGAGCGACTGTTTTAAAGTGTCTAAATCCGCTACGCCTAGTTGAGTTCGCTTAGCTAAGTTAATGATCATCACGTACTGAGGTTGACCAAACATGGCCATTAAAGGTTCCGGAACTTTACTAAAATCGTCTCTTTTTTCAATAAATAAGAAAGTATCTGCTTTTTTCTTACTTTTATATACCGCAGTTAGCATTATGGCCCTATAAAATCTTGCTTAACAGTGCTACACACTATAACATGGCAATAATAATAAGTTATAAAAATTAGAGTGAAAACTACAATAAACGCCTTGTTCAGCCTAGGTTTATATAAAAATTTCACACTAACAAGACAATCCAGTTGAGCATCTATGTCGGACCAAATTTTTGAGCTAAAAGGCAACCTTTTTACGTTATCAGTTTTACATCTTTATAGTACTGATATCCCCCTTTTAGCAGAACAACTGTATATAAAAATAGCCCAAGCCCCAAAATTCTTTGAGGGTGCCCCCATTGTCGTGAATTTAATTGAAGTAAAAAATAATCCTATTGATTTTGTTCACTTAAAATCACTTATTGAACGTATGAGCTTTAATGCGGTGGGTGTATGTAATGGTTCTGATGAGCAGCACAAACAAGCGAAAGCTGCTGGCTTATCTGTTTTAAACTATTCACAAGACGTTAAGAGTGAACCTCCAAGAGTAGAGCCTAATACGTCAGTGGTTGAAAAAACCGTGTATTTACCAGCACAAATTATTAATGGTGCAGTTCGCTCAGGGCAACAGGTTTACGCCAAAGACCGTGACTTAGTGGTATTAGGCGCAGTAAGCCATGGTGCAGAAGTAATTGCAGATGGCAATGTACATATATATGGAACCCTACGCGGCCGTGCAATCGCCGGTGCGAAAGGGCTAGAAAACGCATACATTTTTTGTAATAAATTAGAAGCAGAACTCGTTTCAATCAATGGTAATTACTGGATCAGTGACTCACTGCAAGGTGAACACTGGGGTAACGCAGTTCAAATACAACAAAAAAATGAATCTTTAGAAATTTCAGCTTTGGTTAAAGGATAAATCTCATGGCAAAAATAATTGTCGTTACCTCGGGTAAAGGGGGTGTTGGTAAAACAACATCAAGCGCAGCAATTGGTACAGGCTTGGCATTGAAAGGCTATAAGACTGTTATCATTGATTTTGATATCGGCCTGCGGAATTTAGACCTTATTATGGGTTGTGAACGTCGCGTAGTGTATGACTTTGTCAATGTAATCAATGGTGAAGCCAACCTTAACCAAGCACTTATAAAAGATAAGCGTGTAGAGAAGTTATTCTTACTTCCTGCATCGCAAACACGCGATAAAGATGCACTCACACGTGATGGCGTTGAACGTGTTCTCAATGAGTTAAAAGAAGACTTTGACTACATCGTGTGTGATTCTCCGGCAGGTATAGAAGCCGGTGCTATGATGGCCATGTACTTCGCTGATGAAGCGATTGTAACTACCAACCCAGAAGTTTCGTCAGTAAGAGACTCAGATCGTATACTAGGAATTTTACACAGTAAATCTAAACGTGCTGAAGAAGGTTTGGAAAACATTAAAGAGCATTTGCTAATAACACGCTATAATCCAGATCGTGTATCAAAAGGTGAAATGCTATCTGTTGAAGATATCCAGGACATTCTAGCTATCGACTTACTAGGTGTCATTCCTGAATCTCAAGCAGTACTTAGTGCATCTAACTCAGGACAACCCGTTATTCTTGATGGCGAATCAGACGCAGGTCAAGCCTATGCTGATGCGATCAGTCGTTTATTAGGCGAGACGGTTGAATTTAGATTTTTAGATGTAGAGAAAAAGGGTTTATTCAAACGGATATTTGGAGGTTAATGTGTCTTTACTTGACTACTTCCGCTCAGAAAAGAAAAACAGTGCGTCATTAGCAAAAGAGCGATTGCAGATCATAGTCGCGCACGAACGTTCTCAGCGTGGTACACCTGATTACTTGCCGCAGTTAAAGCAAGATATATTAGATGTCATTCGCAAGTACGTGAATGTAGGCGCCGATGCAGTTCAAGTTCAGTTTGATCAAAATGAAGATGATTTAGCCGTACTCGAACTCAATGTCACACTACCTGACGAAGAAAAGAAATAATGATAAAGGGCGCTAAGCGCCCTTTATCATCTGTTTTTAACTCGTCTTGTAAACTTTATTTAATTATCCCACTCTTTGAGTGCACCTTTAAGATATTCATAGCGCCAAGAATTGAGTAAATCTGGTTTTATCTGCTGTGATTTTTGTTCATCTGTTAGCTTCCAGTTCCAACTTATAAGTTGATTCACTTGCTTTTTAGAGGCCATTACATCTTCTGGTATGTTGTGCTCTTTTGCAACCTTACTAATGTTTTGTTTGATCTCTTTCGCTACTTTTTTGTATGTAGGAAAATCAATTAAACGCTTTAGTACTTTTGGGTGCTGTTCAGGTGGGATAGCTTTAGCTTGCTCAATACACTTCAAAATTTCAACCCCTGAACGATTCACTTCAATAGGCTCAACACCCGGAATTTGTCTAAGCGCATTTAAGCTCGATGGGCCTCGCTTAGCGATTTCAGTCATGTTGTGCTCTTTAAGAACAAAATTAAGCGCAAGATTTTTACGAATTGCTTTATCTCTTCGCCACACGGCTAATTCTTTAAGTACAGCTAATTCATGCGGCTTAAGCTGCCATGCATTTTTAATCTCTTTATAAAGCAGTTCATCTGGTGTTTGAAAAGCACGCTTGTTTGCCACTAATTCACTTTCGTTAATAACAATATCAAATAAATCGGCCGCTTTAATGCTGTCTATAATTAACTCAAAACAAGGCAGTAAGTGAAACGTATCGGCCGCAGCGTATTCAAGTTGTTTTTGAGTGAGAGGACGTTGTAACCAATTGGTACGCGATTCACTTTTATCAATTTCAATATTCAACAAGGTTTTTACCATTAAGGCAAACCCCATACAGTTACCCTCCCCTAATAGCTGAAGTGCAAACTGAGTATCAAACAATGGATAAGGAACGAAACCTGCGTATTTTTGAAAAACTTCAATATCTTCTGAAGGAGAATGAAGTACTTTTAACACGTTTGGATCTTTAAGTATCTGCCAAAAATCAAACAAGGAAAGCTCTGCAAGCGGGTCGATGAGTGCTAAATGCTCGCCATCATAAACTTGAATTAGTGCAACTTCGGGATACAAAGTACGGCGGCGCATAAACTCGGTATCAATAGCAAGAATGGGTTTGTTTTTTATTTGTTCTACAAACGTATTTAGCTCATTTTGGGTTTGGATCAATTGGTAGTGCACTGAGTCTCCTACAATAAAAAAGCCGACTAATGTCGGCTTTTTTATAGTTGCTAATCTTTTAAGGCTCTTCTGAGAATTTTACCCACGTTAGTTTTAGGTAACTCATCCTTAAACTCAACGAGTTTAGGAACCTTATAATTAGTTAAATTATCACGACAATGTTTTATTATATCTTTTTCAGTTAAAGAAGGGTCTTTTTTCACAACAAAAACTTTAACTTGTTCACCACTAATGTCATGAGGAATACCAATTGCGGCAACTTCTAATACACCTTCGTGCATCGCAACCACTTCTTCAATCTCATTTGGGAATACATTAAAGCCTGACACAATGATCATGTCTTTTTTACGGTCAACAATATAGAAGAAGCCTTCATCATCGTATGTCGCAATATCACCGGTAGCAAACCAGCCATCTTTTAAACATTCAGAGGTTGCGTCAGGACGGTTATAATAACCAAGCATTACTTGTGGGCCTTTAACCCATAACTCGCCCGGTTCACCTTTAGCCGCTTCTTCACCGCTATCAAGCATTAGCTTGATATCGGTACTTGGCGCTGGTAAGCCAATAGAGCCATTATAAGACTCTAAATCATATGGGCTAATTGTAACTAATGGCGAACACTCTGTCAGACCATAGCCTTCCATTAATTTGCTGTTAGTGACCTTCTGCCATTTTTCGGCAACTGGACGTTGAACGGCCATACCGCCACCCAGTGACATTTTAAGGTTACTAAAATCAAGTTCAGAGAAACCTGGAGTATTTAATAAGCCATTAAACAGAGTATTTACACCTGTAATAGCTGTAAATTTATGCTGACTAAGCTCTTTTACAAATCCTGGCATATCACGTGGATTAGTAATTAAAACATTTAAGCCACCGTATTTCATAAATGCTAAACAGTTCGCTGTTAATGCAAATATATGATAAAGCGGAAGCGCAGTAATAACTACTTCACTACCACGGTCAAGCACTTTGTCTAAACAACCAGATACTTGCTCAAGATTACCTACCATATTGCCATGACTTAACATAGCGCCTTTTGATACACCGGTAGTTCCACCGGTGTACTGCAAGAACGCTAAGTCACTAAGGTTTACATCTGGACGTTTGTAACCAGTTGGATCTGCTTTTAACAAATCACAAAAGTTAATCGTGTTAGGTAATGTGTAGCTTGGCACCATTTTTTTGAAATGCTTAACGACAAAATTAACTAAATGCTTTTTAAGACCACCCATCATGTCACCGACTTGGGTAACCACAATATGTTTCACGTCGGTGTTGGGCAGCGCTTTTTCAAGAGTGACAGCAAAGTTAGCAAGTATAAAAATGGCTGATGTTTCAGAATCTTTTAACTGATGCTCTAACTCTCGTACGGTGTAAAGCGGGTTAACATTAACTACAACACATCCTGCACGCAAAATACCTAAAATAGCAATAGGGGTTTGCAACAAATTAGGCATCATCACAGCGACTTTATCGCCTTTTTTTAATCCTAAATCGTTTTGGATATAGGCGGCAACGCGTTTTGTTGCAGCATCTATTTCGTTGTAAGACAATGTTTTACCCATATTAGTAAATGCAGGTAAATCTTTGTATTCATTAAAACTTTTTTCAAACACTTCGAGTAACGAGTTGTAGTGCTCAGGATCGATTGTTTCAGGCATACCTTCTGGGTAGCGCTTAAGCCAGATTTTTTCCACTCTTAGCCCCTGTTATAATTATATTTTTATTAACCTTAATCTAAGTAAGGCACTTTCACAATTGAGCAAATACTCTAATCTAGAGATAATCCCACATTTATCGGTAATATACAATTAACATGCACTACTTTGCAGCATAAATACGTGAATGTGTTCAAAACATAGCCCACTACTTTGCATATGGCAATGATGTCCACCAGGCACTTCTAATACTCTCAAGTTATTGTAATAATTACTATACTTATCTAAGTTTTGTTTTACAAATGGATAACCTTGATCACCTAAAATTAATTGACATGGTGCAATTAATTCTTTTATTGCACCAATACATTGCGCTTCATCAAATCGAAAACCTGAGTGATTTTTAAGCTTAGGATCAGTCGTTAACTCAAACCCACTGTGCATTTGTTTTATATTTCTGTCCATCAGCAAAGCGATTAATTTATCATTTAAATCAGTTGTTTTTGCACGCGCTTGATAAATTTGCTCTTTTGAAGTGTATATCCTTGATTTTTTAATCGTTAACCGTGCCCGGTTAAGTATGGCATTTCTTAGCTGTGAAGCGACTTCATTTGCTTGTGTGGTAACGCAGCCTATTCCTTCAATAAAAGAAACGGATTTAACATACTCGTTAAAACAACTCGCAAATAAACCCGCGACCATCGCCCCCATCGAATGCCCGACCAAGTGTACCTTTTTTAATTTAAGCGCTGTGATTAAGGCATAAACATCATCCACATAATCAATAAAGTAGTAATGTGCCTGAGGGCTTCGCCAAGATGATAGTCCATGCCCTGCAAAATCAATACAATACCATGTTTGATTTGACGGTACGTCAGTTAGCATAGGTACAAAGCTAGCACTGTTATCTAACCAACCGTGAAGCGCAATAACAACCTCTTCACCGTCTCCAAATTTAAGGCCATGTATATCTAAGTCGTTAGCTTTGACAGAAAATGGTTGCAATGCAAACCTCTACTTTTTATTTGGTTATAGCAATAACATACAAGAGTTAATACACAAATAATAGAACCGAGCTAGAAGAGTACACACTTAAATTGCGAGATTTCATAACATATTCATTTATTTATCTGGTCATCAGTATACAATAATAGTCGCTATTAAAATAAGTACACTTAAAGGGTACACACAATGAAAAAACAGTTCGGCTTATTAGCGCTTTTATGTACAACAACAGGAGCATTTGCTCAAACAGCGCCTAAAAATGTTATTTATATGATTGGTGATGGCATGGGTCCCGCTTTCACAACCGCTTATCGATACTACAAAGATGACCCAACAACAAAAGAAATAGAAACCACCGTTTTTGATACCATATTAAAAGGCATGGCGCACACGTATCCAGATGACCATACCTATGTTACAGACAGCGCAGCAGGTGCAACTGCACTTAGCAGCGGCCATAAAAGTTATAATGGCGCTATTGCCGTCGATACAGCTAAAAAGCCTGTTAAAACCATGCTAGAAATTGCAAAAGAGCAAGGAATGACAACAGCGTTAGTAGCTACCTCACAAATAAACCATGCAACACCAGCAAGTTTTGCCGCACATAATGAATCAAGAAGAAACTACGATGATATTGCCAATGACTACATTGACAATAAAATTGCAGGTAAATTACCGGTAGATTTAATGTTAGGCGGTGGTACTGAGTACTTTATTCGTGATGACAGAAACTTAGTAGACGAATTTAAACAAGCTGGTTATCAATATGGCGATGATATTCAGAACCTTGGTCAAATCACTCAAGTGCCTGCTATAGGTTTATATGCACCTAAAGGCTTACCGTTTGCTCTTGATGAAAACCCAACAAGATTAAAGCAGTTAACTTCTAAAGCGTTTGATTTGCTTGATGGGCAAAATGATAAAGGCTTTTTTGTGATGATTGAAGGCAGCCAAATTGACTGGTGTGGTCACGCAAATGATATTGCCTGTGCAATGGCTGAAATGGATGATTTTGCTAAATCAATCGAAACGGCTAAAGCCTATGTAGATAAGAACCCAGACACTATTTTGGTGATCACGGCAGACCACTCAACAGGTGGTTTAACTATTGGTGCACATGGCCAATATAAATGGGAAACAGATGTCATCAAAGGTGTTAAAGCCACTGCGGGTACATTGACCAATTTGTTAATGGAGTCAGATAACCTTAAAAAGGTATGGCAGGAAAATACGAGCATTGAGTTTACAGCTGAAAACGAAATTAAGCTTAAACAAGCCAAAGCTATGGGTGAGAAAACCCTAAACTTAGCCGTTAAAAGCATCATTAATGATTTAAGCTTTACAGGTTGGACAACGGGCGGTCACACAGCGTCTGATGTACAAGTATTTGCTTATGGCAAAAATAGCGATGACTTTGTTGGCTCTCAAAATAATACCGATATAGCTAAAAAATTGATTGGTTACATAGAACAATAATCTCAGTAATGAAATTAAAAAAGCCCGAATGATTCATTCGGGCTTTTTATTTGCTTATTTTCATTTTATACCAATTCTCTTATTTAAGTGATCTATTTTGAGGATTGGTATTAGCTAAGCGTATATATCAACACCAATTAAATTTTGAACTTCAGCTCTTCGCTCTAAATTAGCAAACTCAGTATAAGTCGAAATCGCTTTACTTACTTGGGCTGAGGGTTGATCGTAAATAGTTTGGCTGTATTGGTTGTCTTTGCTGTTCGCTTTTGTAAACTCTTTTGCAAGTTCAAGCCCTTCAGGGCTGCTTTTGACATAATCGGTATTAGTTTTTTGTGGTTTGGCTTGCTCTAGTACTCGTTCAGGCTGCACCGGAACTACCGAAGTAGAACGCACATTACCAGGTATATCACCAGTGAAAAAACCAGAACTTATAGGTAGCGACACAGCGCTTCTCCAACCAACAACATACCTAAATTATGATTTAAAATCGCTTAATTTGCAAACAACCGGGTTTATCTTATTCTCGGCCCGGTAATTTTTTCCATGTTACCGTGTCACGCACATACTTTGGTTGTGCATCACTGGCTTGTACACCCTTACCTGCAAGGTACTGCGCCTCTACTAGTGCCAACATATAGTGTGCATCCGGTAAGCTTATTTCTGACTGTATGGTTACATTATTAAATGCCGTTAATGAATCAGGATAACTTTTAAACCCCGTCCCTACGCCTGCAGCATCAATGTTTATATCTATCAAGGTTGCATCTAACAATTCAGGTTTGAATACTCGCTCTTCGCCTTTAAGTGTCATCAATCCATCTTTTGCTTGGTACTGAGCAAAATATATTTCTCCCATACGCGCATCAATACTAGAATAAACATCGTTAGCACCAAACTGTTCTAATGCCTGCTGTGCCATGACTGCTAAAGTAGATACCCCGACTAATGGTAAATTAGTTGAATACGCAAGACCTTGTGCAATGGCTACGCTTATGCGCACGCCAGTAAAACTACCTGGGCCTTGGCCAAATCCTATTACGTCTAAATCTTTTAGTTTACAACCGGCTTTTCCTAGTAGCTCATCAATAAGTGGCAGAATTTTTTGGCTATGCTGCTGCGGGCACTCTTCAAAATGATGAAACGTTTTACCCTGATAATGCAAAACAATTGATAATGCTTCTGTAGAAGCATCTAGGGCGAGAATATTACTTTTGATCATTTTTGTACTCAATTAATATGTTTTAAAAATGTATTGGCATCTTCTAAGCTTCGTGTACGGCGCATTGGCGGTAAACTCTTTAAAAATACTTGTCCATATTGGCGTGTAACTAAGCGATTATCGCAAATCACTAACACGCCTTTATCTTTGTTGTCTCTTATTAAGCGACCTACCCCCTGCTTTAATGCAATCACCGCTTGAGGTAATTGAATATGTGCAAACGGGTCTTTACCTTGCATTTGGCAATCCTGCATTTTGGCTTGCAGTAAAGGGTCATCAGGGGCAGCAAATGGCAGCTTGTCTATAATAACACAGCTTAAGGTGCTGCCTCGTACATCAACCCCTTCCCAAAATGACGCGGTGCCCAGCAATACTGCATTACCATGGCGAGTAAATTTTTCTAGTATAATTCGTTTAGACATTTGCCCTTGCATATAAACTGGGTAGTCCATTTGCGTCGTTAAACCCTCAGCCACTAAATGCATCATACGATAACTAGTAAATAACACAAAACAACGCCCCTTAGCCGACTTTATGAGCTCTAAAGTCAGTTTTACAATAGCATGAGGCATATTATCTTCATGAGATTGTGGTAAATAACGGGGTAAGCACAGCAACGCCTGATTGGCATAATCAAACGGACTATCCACCATCATACTTTGCTTTGGCTTTAAGCCAAGGCTTGCATTAAAGTGGCTCAGTTCATTGTCGACCGATAACGTGGCGGAGGTAAATACAAACCCCGCACCAGATTCTTTCATCATCAATGCAAATTTTGCCGATACGTTTAATGGCGTTATATTTATTGTTAAATAGCGCCTCGTGGTTTCGTACCAGTAACTAAACCCAGTTTGAGCGGTATCAAATACACGTTCTAACTGGCCTTTAAAAGCCAAAACTCGTTCAAACGGATGTTCTATTTTATCGCTGCGCTCTAAGCATAACTTTAAAACCTGATACACAAATTCTAAATCACTAATAACGCGATGTAATGCCGAGCAAATAAGCTTATTACTGAGCTTTTCGCGCCAATCGCCACGGCTACCATCTACCCCAAACTGCAACCTTAAATCAGCGACACTGGTTTCGAGTTTATTTAAACTTTTACCTAATTGCAGCATATCGGGGATTTCAGCGCGATAAATAGCGCGCAAATCGTTAATTAAATCCACCAGCTTTTTGGTGCTCATTGTTTCGCCAAAATAGTCGCTGGCAATTTCGCTTAATTGGTGAGCTTCATCAAATATGTAGGCATCCGCATTAGGCATAAGCTCTGCAAAACCTGATTCCTTTACCGCCATATCGGCAAAAAACAAATGGTGATTTATTACTACAACATCGGCATCAGCCGCTTTTAAACGCGCTTTGCGAATATAGCATTCTTGAAAGTCAGGGCACTCTTTGCCTAAGCAATTATCAGCGGTTGAGCTTACATAAGGTAGCACTTTGGCGTCTTCTTCAATACCAATGCAATCGGCAAGATCACCGCTGTGGGTCTCACTGGCAAACTTTGCAACCATAGCAAGCTGATGCATAACATCAGGGTCGTCTGTTGGTACGTGTGCCACATGCTGAGTTAGTCGATACGTACACAAATAATTGGCACGCCCTTTTAACAAGGCCGTTTTCTTAGCAGCACCTAAGGCTTTTACTAATACCGGTAAATCACGATGATAAAGCTGCTCTTGCAGTGCTTTAGAACCCGTTGAGATGATGGTTTTACCTTTAGATTTAAGAGCGGGAGCTAAATAGGCAAAGGTTTTACCTGTGCCAGTGCCTGCCTCAACAACAAGTTGAGATCGGGTTTTTAATGCATCATCAACAGCCACCGCCATATCGATTTGAGGCTGGCGTGGTGTATATCCATCTATTGATAAAGCCAAAGGCCCGGTCGCACTAAACAGCTGTTTGATAATACCAATCACTTTGTAAAAAATAATAGCGGGATTCTACGTAAGCGAAACATCAAGGGCAAGTAATTAAGTTATATAATAAGGGGGGCACTGTCCCCCTATTAATTATTATTGTGCCGTAATAGATAAGGTAACTCCGCTTGCAGAACTATAGCCCTTTAAATCTATAAACCAAGTACCTGCTTGTGGGTTATCAATATTACAAGTTTCTAAATTACCATTTTTAAATGGCCTACATTGATAAACAGATTCTGTAGATGGGCTTGCAAAATTTACATATAAATCAGCATCTCCATTGCCGCCGCTAATGTTAACTGTGAATGACGAATAGCCAGCATCAAGATTTTGTGTGTATCGGCTCCAATTGTTTGCTGCTACCGAAATATTATTTTCTACACGATTGATAGGTTCTGCTGTGTTACCTTCGTTATAGCTACCGGTTAAAGAAACATTCGTAATCGCATTCCATGCTTGAACCATGACATAATAAACGCCCGCTTGGGCATTACCTATTTCACAACTCTCATTACTTGAAGAGGTTGTACTTTTACAATCAAAGCTTGTTAAGGTAGGTGCTGAATTAAATTTTACGTATAAATCGGCATCACCAGAACCACCGGATGTAATGAAGTTTAAGTTAGTCGCGTTGTCAGGTACGTTTAATGTGAATACACGTTCCGCTTTTGCACTTTCTGTTATACCGGCAACCGTAACACCGTTTTGTAATTCGTCGCCAATTGGGGGGATCACATCGCCTGCATTTTTTGCCATTTCCGATATGAAACTAACAGCTAATTTTGCAAACTTACTAGCATGATCAGCGTCAAAATTAGTGTCATTAATGGTGTGAATTAATCGATTTATATCAGCCATTTTCGACTCAAATGGCATAGATGCTGTAAACCCTTGTTGATACCAAGATGCGTGATCAGAACATCCATATCCACATTGGTCAAAACCGTAACTAACAGAAGGCAAATAAGTATCGATTAGCTGACCTAGAAACTGGTTTTGAGCATTTGTTGTGTAATCTGTCATCATCACAATATCTTCATTGCTACCGTTATTACCAGTCATATCAAACTGCACCATACCAACAACATTTTTTCCTTGTGATTTGTATGCTGAGGCAATCGCTTTTGACCCCCTCAAGCCAACTTCTTCAGCTGCAAAGCCCATTATTTGAATTGTTCTTTGCGGCTTGTAGTCATTATCAACAATTGCTCTTAGTACTTCTGATAATACAGCGATACCTGATGCATTATCATCGGCACCAGGAGAACGTCCATTTGTAGGGTTTGATTGGTTAATTGAATCTAAATGTCCACCTATGATAACAATTTCATCAGCTTTTTCTTCCCCAGGTATTGTGACTATAATCGACGACTGCGCCCAACTATGAGTAAAATATTCAACGCTGATATCGCTACGACTTGCCGCTAACTGTTGCCAATAATCTTTTAACCATTGAGATGCATCTATCCCAGTTTGAGTTGTATAGTAGCGATTGTAAAAGCTACTCATTGAATTAACAGTATTTGTTAAATTATTAGGGCTAATACGATTAATTAGTTGCTGTGTTGTTTGCGCATTATCAATATTATAATCAAAAGCTAAGGTGTTTTGGTTTTGCACAGCTGCCAACTGTTCAGTATATTGTTTTGCTTCATCTAGTGATTCATGCGCTACAAAACCACCACACCGATGGTAATTATCATGCATAAACTCACTCAGCTGTGCTACATCCGAGGTCTTAACCTTTAAAAAATTAACGGTATCTAGCTCAGTTGCATGAATAGTTAATGATTGATGTGATTTACTTACTGTTTTTTTAGTCTGCTGATAATGCTTTGCTGCAATAGGATCTATTGTCACCCATATATTTTCGTTGTCTTGTGCATACAGTGGTTGAACAATTAAGGCGCTAGCGCTAACTAACGCAATATTTAATAAACGTTTCATAAATTGATTCCTTTTAAATCAAGCTATATTCATAGAAAGTGATATGACTAAGATAAAAAAGGGAGCGGACGCTCCCCTAGGAATTGATTTAGTTAGCTTGAATAGTAAGCGTTACACCACTTGCATTGCGGTATCCTTGTAAATCAATGTGCCAAGTCCCTGCTTGTGGATTATCGATAGTACAACTTTCGTTATTGCCATTTTTATATGGGCGACAAACATAAGTATTTGTATCTGATGCTGCTCCAAAGTTTACATATAAATCCGCATCGCCACTGCCACCCGCAATTGAAACATTAAGTGAGCTATAACCTGAACCTAAACTTTGCGTAAATCGAGTCCAGCCTCCAGAGCTTACAGCTACATTTTCTTCAGTTCGATTTATAGGCGTTGTACCCCCAGTATCGCCATCATAACTGCCAAGTAATGTGACTCCTGAGATTTGATTCCATGCCTCAACCATTACATAATAAGTACCGGTTTGAACATTACCGATAGCGCAACTTTCATTACTTGTTGACGTTGTGCTATTACAGTCAAAGCTATTTAGCGTTGGCTTAGACCCAAATTTTACATACAAATCAGCATCGCCTGTTCCACCTGATGTGGTAAATGATAAGTTACCTGCATCTTGTGGCACATCAAGCGTAAAGAATATTTGTTGTTTGGCTGCACCGCTGATCCCCGTACGTGGGATGTCATTTGTAAGCGCTTCTATTTCGGAACCTGAATCACACGAACTACCAGCACTCAAACTAGAGTTTACACCAACAGCACTTAACGCCGCTTTTACGTCCTGTGTGTCGTAGTTTAGATCACAGGCTGCGTCCATAACACCATTACCGGCTATATCCCAGTTAGTACTGGCAGTCCAATACAGTTGATTAGCACGCGCCATCACTTCAAATGCTTTTTTTGTATTCCATCCAGCAGTCGTGGCTAGGTTATAAAACGCTTTGTTGTAAACACCTGAACTGTAATGTACATCCATACCACTAGTATAATCGCTTTGTTTATCAATCGAGCGCCCATCTTGTGTTGGATTATTCATGTATCGCAAAGCACCATTACCTTTGAATATGTCTTGACCTACAAGCCAATCATTACTTCCTCTCATGTAATACTCTGCAGCCTCACCTGCCATATCAGAAAAAGCTTCATTCAGCCCGCCTGATTTGCTGTTATAGATCAGACCTGAATTTTGCTCGGTAAACCCATGGCTTACTTCATGGGCTGATACATCTAAGCTTACAAGTGGATAAAATGTATTTTGACCATCTCCAAAAGTCATTGCACTGCCATCCCAAAATGCATTTTCATAATTGTTGCTATAATGCACTCTCATTTTTAATTGAAAAGATAATGGTGGCGTACCAATCCAATCGTTATACATGTTATAAATTACGTTGCCGAAATAATGTGCATCATTTAAAGGTGAGTAAGCACCATTAATTTCTTTAAAGGTATTCTCAGGACAGGTAAATGAATAAGCACTTGTTCCGCTCGTCCCACCATTTAAATTAATAGTTCTAACGTTACTATTTTCCATCACGCAATTACTGCCCGATTGAGTTACATTCAAACTATCAAAATCAGTGCCATAAACATATTTGCCCGTCTTCAAGTTTCCACCTGGGCCAGTCGCATCAGCATGTTGGAGGTTATCGATGCTAAATAGAATATCTCCATTGTTTGCATCAATAATTTGATAAGGTCTCGCAGGGTTTCGACCATAAGTTACATAAGACACCTCATAAACTAAATGAGCAGTACCTTGTTCGTCTAGCCAAATTGCTAGTTGAGATTTTTCATTATACTTTTTCAAATCAGCGGTTTTTATTGCTATATCTGATTGTTGCAACCCTTTTGTAATTGCTTTATTTTTACTTAACTTAGGAGTAACGCTATTAATATCTGTAGCAAGCTCATAAACAGCAGCGCCGTGAGAGTGTTTTAGCTGGCCATTATTGAATGTTAGGCTAACGGTATCTCCTATAACGGGTAAATCGTTAAAGAACTGTTGATATCGTTTGGTTATATCTCCGTTTTTACTTTTAATTTCTTTTACTACGACTAATTTATTCCCTGACTCCAAGCCAATTTTTGCAGCTAGGTTAGTATCATTAAGTGATACAACACTACTTTGCGCTTTATTGATGTTATTTGACTGCTCACTAAGGTATTTTTTATTCGCAGCTACCGCTGCTGGTGCTTGTACTAGTGTAAAAGCTGCAAGGGTTGCTATTGTGATTTTTGATAAATTCACGGTTACGCTCCATTTTGTTTTGTTAATAGTATATTTATACTAACCGGCACTACCTGTTCCCGATTCAGGATCAGCGTAGGTCACAAAACAACCAAATGGAAATTAAACAAAAAATTTACAATTAAAGTATGAGCCAACAAAAATAAAGTATTAAAAATCAATGCAGAATGATTTTTAATTTCGTTTTAATGAATTTTAAATATTCAATTTGTAAATTTAAAGTTACAAAATCGAGATTGTAATTTGTAAAAAAGAAAGGCATGTAATAAGAATTACGAAAAAGTGGAGGGCATATTCAATTGTTATGCCCATGTATCGAGGTGTTTATCGTTACCATCTGTATTTTTATTATGTTCATCAGCATTTGTTGTCGATATTTTTTTTTGCTTTTCTATCTCTTTCTTTTTACGCTCTTCAAGTTCAACTTGTTTTGCTCTAGCGCTTTGTTGCACCCCTGCAATATGAAAAGCACCTTTAGATTCAAGCGCTAAACGGGTAATTTGCCCTAAATAGGGGATCATTATATCCATGTGTACCTCCAGCAGGTTAGGCGTAATTTTATAAATATAAAACTGTTGATAAATAACGCAATACTGTTAATGTTATCGGCAGCTGTAAAATATTCATTAAATTTTCTTGCCGTCATATCAATTAATACATTATTCAATATTGCTAAAATTAAGCTTTAAATGCGGGTAATAAAGCTCACAATTTTGATTAATAAATGCTGTTGGCATTACAGCATATTGACCGTGATCTTTTAAATATTCCATGTGCTTTTTACCATCTGTAGTAAATTGATGAAATAAAGAATGATTAACCCCATCAAAATCTAGCGGTTTTATTTTAACTAAGTCGCATAGTTCCTTATTAAAAGCAGGGGTCGATTTAACCCATTCACCTTCAATAAACTGCTCCACGTAAGCATGCATTGTAAACACTTCATTCTTTAGTAACTCATCTAATTTAGGAGTGCTCAAATGGTTACGAACATCAGCTAAACCTAACCGTGCAGGAATATCACAAGCTCGGCTTAATGCTATTTGTAATGATGCCTTTGGAATACAATATGCTGCTTTATTATTTAAGCAATAATCACTACTTAGTGACTTTGCCCCATCTAAAAGTGTAAAAGGATCATATTTAATTCCGTCTCTTACAAGGTAATATATTGAAACGGCCTTAGTGCGTTCGTCATTACCTTTTACCTTTTTTAGCCAGCTATTAATTTCATTATGCTTGTGATTGAAAAAAGCATCATTTTGTAAGTACTGCTTCAAACCTGTCCCCTTAACGAATGTATTTATTGTAATTACAGATAGTTTGACTATATTTTTTAATAGTAAAAAAGCATTTTAAAACAATAATTTTAAAACTATATAAGTCTTTAAAGTATCTTTTAATGTTACTTATACAAAAATTAAAATACTATGTCTGCACAGGCATTTTAAATAGTCCAATTGGGCCATAAGAATTATGAAAAATATAGCAATTATTGCCTATGAGGGCTGCTGGGCTGTTAGCGTATTTTTAGCTAAAGATTTTTTTACTATTGTTTCTTTACTCGACACACATTACTCATTACCTCAAAGTTATAACGTAGAAATAATAACGACCGACGGTGCACCTATAACAAGCTCGAGTAATTCACTGGTTATTGCCGATAAGTCACTTACTGATAAGCAGTATGACTTAGTTATTATACCGCCGATAGAAGGTTCTAAATTAAAAAATATGCCACGGGGCACTGAGTTAATTATTGAATGGTTAAAACCTAAAATAAGTAGTAATACGTCTATTCTTTGTTTAAGTAATGGCTCTTATTTTTTAGCGGCAACAGGTAAATTAAATAAAACGGTGATTGCTACGCATTGGAGCTTAGTCAAGCCGCTAAGTGGATTATTTCCTGATTGCCAATTTATTAGTCATAAATCGTATTTAAGAAAGGGAAATATATATACAACGGGCTCTTTTGAAGCCGGTATTAGCGTACTTTTAAGCCTTGTTGCTCGAGACAAAGGCGATCGTTTTTCTCAGCAGTGCGCTACTCATTTACTTATTTCTGACTCTGGTAAGTTAAACCTTATTTTGCCTCAATTTAATAACCACAGAGACGAAAAAATTAACGAAGTACAAGATTGGATTCATAATTACCCAAGCGGTGTAATCACTATCAATAAATTAGCAAAACAATTTAACTTTAGTGAACGCAATTTAAAAAGGCGATTCTCACAAGCAACAGGTATATCAATCAACAAATATGTACAAGAAGTACGCATAGATAGGGCCAAAAAACAGTTATTAGCAACAGATAAGACCGTGAACGAAATATCAATAGACGTAGGATATGAAAACAGTAGTTTTTTTTCTCGCTTATTTAAAAAAAGCACAGGGTTAACACCTGCAAAGTGGCGTAAAAATGATTAATTAACTTTACTTAAATGATGATTTAAGCCCAAGAGTTCAATTCCATCATCATTTTGGTTACTGTTTTATTTGTGATTTAATTTGCTTTTTATAAAGGACTTCGTTTTTTCTATTTTGTAATTCAAGTTGTAATTTTTTGGTAGCTGCACCGTTTTACACATCTGCGATATAAGACATACCTTTAGACTCATACTACAAACCGATTACTTTATCCAAATAAGTGGGCATCATAGCTATGCGTACATCCTTCAAAAACTCAGTCTATTGATGAATGAAAATCAAACAATTCATGTAACACTAATTTAAATGGGTTATATTCTTAGTACCGGCAGTTATAAGATATTCTTTAATTAAAGAAAATTTTCCTTGCCATGATGTTAGTGAATATGTTTTTATAAATGGGAAATTATTAAACAAACAGCAGCTAAGCGTTAACATAGTAACGAATAGCTAAACAGGATATAAAATGCTTAATTCACTGACAGTTGTACATCACCACCATCATTCATCGGAATAACCTGTCAGGTCTTTCGCTGAGAGGTTGTTCCTAAAAGGAAACCTCTGGCGAATCAACATACCAAGATTCATTTTCGCCCTGAGGTTTCCCTCGGGGTTTTTAGTTTTTAAATTAAAGGAAAATGAGTAATGAATAATAGTAATCGTCTTCGTATCGCCATCCAAAAAGGTGGCCGCCTATCTAAAGATTGTCAAGATCTACTTAAACAACTGGGTGTAAAACTCAATCTTCGTGAGCAGCGCCTAATAGCACACTCAACCAACATGCCTATCGACGTTTTGCGTGTGCGCGATGACGATATTCCAGGCTTAGTTATGGATGGTGTATGTGATTTAGGTATTGTTGGCGAAAACGTATTAGTTGAAGTACAAGCAGAAAGAGAACGCCAAGGTGTACCGAGTGAAGTAACAAAGCTTGCTAAACTTGACTTTGGTTACTGTCGTTTAGCACTTGCATGGCCACAAGAACTTGGTAAGCAAGACAAGAGCTGGTTTGAAGGCAAACGCATAGCAACCACTTACCCAGAAATTTTAAGTCAATACCTAAAACGCGAAGGCATCAACGCCAGCACAGTAATGTTAACCGGTTCAGTGGAAGTAGCACCACGAGCAGGACTTGCCGATGCGATTTGTGATTTAGTCTCTACTGGCGCAACGCTTGAAGCAAATGGCTTAATGCAGGGTGATACAATTTTAGAGTCAAATGCTTGTTTAATCCAAAACACTCAACTACAAGATCCTGAAAAATTAGCGCTCATCAATAAACTAATGCCGCGTTTACGTGGTGTAAAGCAAGCTAAAGAAAGCAAATACATTATGTTACACGCACCAAAAGACAAGCTTGATGAAATTTGTGAGATTTTACCTGGCGCTGGCCAACCTACATTATTGGCTCTTGCGGGTAATAATGAATATGTTGCCCTTCACATGGTGAGCAGTGAAACCCTATTTTGGGAAACCATGGAACAACTTAAGGCCCTTGGTGCCAATTCTATTTTAGTTATGCCAATTGAAAAAATGATGGAGTAACAACAATGCTTCGTTGGAATGAGGAATCATCACAAGTTCAAGCAGCGGCGCTTATGCGCCCTGCTGTATCAGCAAGTGTAAAAGTAGAAAGCATTTGCCAGACTATTTTGGCAAAAGTTAATGCGCAAGGCGATGCCGCTCTACTTGCATTAGCAAAAGAGTTCGATAATAGAGCCAAGCCGCGTTTACGTGTACCACTTGATGAAATTAATGCCGCTGAGAAAATGCTAAGCCCAGAGCTTAAATATGCAATTGATACCGCTTATGCCAATGTGAAATGTTTTCATCAAGCGCAACTGCCAAAAGATATTAAGTTATCGACTCAACCCGGTGTTGACTGTGAACTAAAATATCAAGCCATCGAAGCAGTCGGTATTTATGTACCTGGCGGAAGTGCCCCTCTTCCGTCATCGGTTATTATGCAAGGTGTATTGGCGCAGTTAAGCGGTGCAAAAACCGTGGTATTAGCCACCCCAGTACAAGGTGATAAAGCAATTAACCCGGCTATTTTATATGCCGCTAAATTATGTGGTATCACTACAATTATTGAAAGCGGCGGTGCAGGCGCGATTGCTGCTATGGCCTATGGCACAGAGTCTGTTCCTAAAGTAAATAAAATTTTTGGTCCAGGTAACAGCTTTGTCACTATGGCAAAACAGTTAGTCGCACAAACGATTCCAGGTATGGCGATTGATATGCCAGCAGGGCCATCAGAAGTGTTAGTGATTGCAGATGAACGTGCAAACCCAGAGTTTATTGCTGCAGACTTACTCTCTCAAGCAGAACACGGGGCTGACTCACAAGTTATTTTATTATGTAACAGTGAAACCATTATTGAACAAACGCAAGATGCACTCACACGTCAACTTGCCAACTTAAGCCGAAAAAACACTGCCGAACAGGCATTGGCTAATTCGTCACTTATTCTAGTTGATTCAGTAGCTCAAGCGTTTGACGTATCAGCGCAATATGGGCCAGAGCACTTAATATTACAACTTGCAGATGCCACTCCTTATTTAGATAAAGTAAAGAATGCAGGCTCTGTATTTGTTGGCGATTACACCCCTGAGTCAGCGGGCGATTATGCCTCAGGCACTAATCACGTGTTACCCACTTATGGTTACAGTGCAACTTATTCTAGCTTGAATTTACTTGATTTTTTCCGTACTTACACAGTACAGACTATCAGTAAACGTGGCTTAACTGAGCTTTCAAAAGCTATTTTACCCTTAGCAGATGCAGAAGGCCTAGATGCCCACGCTAATGCGGTTTCAATTCGTTTAGAGGCAATAAAAAATGAGCAATGATAGCGGCTTATTACCTGATAATATTGCAGCGCTTGCTGCGTATAGCTCAGCTAAAAGTGAAAAGTTAACCGGTACAACGTGGCTCAATGCGAATGAAAGCCCGTATGCTAAAAACCTTGAAATAACAATTGAAGACTTGAATCGTTACCCCGATCCTCAGCCTCAATTGGTCATTGACCGCTACGCTGCCTATGCTGAGCTTGAAAACGAAAATGTATTAATGACTCGCGGCGCAGATGAAGGCATTGAATTATTAGTACGTACCTACTGTGAACCGTCAAAAGACAGTATTGCACTATTTTTACCAACATATGGTATGTACAAAGTAACGGCCGATACACACAACGTCGCAATCAATGGCCTAACACAAGCGCTTTTATTAAATGGCAGCGTGGATGAAATAGTTGCCGCTGTGGGTAGCTCAAAACTAGTGTTTATTTGTAATCCAAATAATCCAACTGGAAGCTTAACGCCGCTAGATAAAGTAAAAGCCATTGCCACTGCGCTTGCAGGTAAAGCATTAGTGATTGTTGATGAAGCCTACATAGAGTTTTGTCCAGAGCAAAGTGCAACACAACTTATAAACGAGTTTAGTAACATTGTTGTGCTTCGTACACTCTCAAAAGCATTCGCACTCGCGGGTTTAAGAACAGGGTTTACTCTCGCTCAGGCCAGTGTATTAGCGCCTATTCGTAAAGTCATTGCACCGTATCCGGTATCGGGTGTGGTGGCCAGTATTGCAGCACAAGCCATTGCCCCTGATGCCATTACCTCAATGCGTCGCCAAGTAACGATTTTAAATAGCTTAAAGTTAAAGCTTATTGACTGGTTAAACGCCTCCCCTGCAGTATTAAAAATACTCACTGGTGAAGGCAACTTCGTTACTTTAAAGTTAGCTAACAAGGATTACTTTAAACAAGCGCTTAAACAAGGCTTAGTAATGCGCGCCTTCACCTTATTTAATGAAGATGATTGGCTACGTATTTCAATTGGTAATGAGCAAGAATTAGAACAAGTAAAAATTTGGTTAGATGGCCTGCAATTGCCACAAACCGCAGCACAACAGGAAGTATCATGAGTAACCCCTATTTATTTATAGACCGCGATGGCACTATTATTGAAGAGCCAATCACCGATAAACAAGTCGACAGCCTTGAAAAACTAGCGTTTTTACCAGGTGTCATTCCTGCCTTATTGCAACTGCAAGCAGCAGGCTATCGCTTAGTGATGGTATCGAATCAAGATGGCTTGGGCACAGACAGCTTTCCAACTGCCGATTTCGATATTGCTCAAGACAAAATGATGGACATACTGCATAGCCAAGGCATTAGCTTTGAGTCAGTATTAATTTGCCCACATTTTGATGAACAAAACTGTGATTGCCGTAAACCTAAAACGGGTTTATTAACTGAACTTATGCGCTCAGGCAAAGTTGATTTAGCACGTTCATATGTAATTGGCGATCGCCAAACCGATATTGGCCTTGCGCAAAACTTATGTTGTGAAGGCATTTTGTACGATGGCAGCTGGCCTGCCATTGTTACCAAGCTAACCACAGCCAACCGCGAAGGCCGTGTTACGCGTAACACCAAAGAAACGCAAATTGATGTAGCGGTTAACCTTGATCAAACGAAAAATGGCAGCATAGACACTGGCCTTGGCTTTTTTGATCACATGCTGGATCAAATTCGCACGCACGCCAACATTGGTTTAAACATTAAAGCCGAAGGCGATTTACACATAGACGAGCACCACCTTGTTGAAGACATTGGTATTGCTTTAGGTGTTGCCCTTAAACAAGCGCTTGGCACTAAATCGCAAATAGCGCGCTATGGTTTTGCACTGCCAATGGATGAATGTAAAGCAGAGGCACAAATTGATTTATCGGGTCGCGCTTCATTTGTATTAAACGCTAACTTTAGCCGTGAAAAAGCCGGTGATTTAGACGTACAAATGGTTGAGCACTTTTTTAAAAGCTTAAGCGATAATGCCGCTATTAGCCTTATTTTATCGGTGAGTGACGGTAACTGTCATCACCAAGTAGAAGGCTTATTTAAAGCGTTTTCACGTGCTCTTCGTATGGCAGTAGCACAAGACACCAGCCAACAAACAGCCAGCTCTAAGGGATGTTTATGATTGCCATAATTAATACCGGGTGTGCCAATATAAATTCAGTGCGTTTTGCCTTTGAACGCTTAGGGCAAACGCCAACGGTAATTACCACACCAGAGCAGTTAAAAGGCTTTGAACGTGCAATATTACCCGGTGTTGGCCATGCATCAGTTGCTATGAAGCGTTTGGTTGATAATGGTTGGCAGCAAGCAATTAACGAATATCAGCGCCCGCTAATGGGAATTTGTTTAGGTATGCAGTTACTGTGCGAAAGCACCGAAGAAGGTAATGTGCAGTGCTTAGGTAAAATACCAGGGCAAGTAAAAGCCCTTGATGTTGGCAGTTTAACGTCGCCGCATATGGGTTGGAATAACTTAAGCATTAATAAAGAGCATGCACTTACTAAAGGGTTAACACAAGACGAGCAAGTGTACTTTGTTCATAGCTTTGCGCACACCGTAAACGACGCAACACTTGTAAGCGGCGAATACGGCCAAACCTTTTCGGCCATAGTTGCTAAAGACAACTACGCTGGCATGCAATTTCACCCTGAGCGCAGTGCAAAAGTAGGCACCCGTTTATTACAAAATTTTGTTGATTGGCAGTTATAAACAGCCCATTAACCAACAATAAAGAGATTATTTGTGATTATTCCAGCATTAGACGTATTACAAAATCAAATTGTTCGTTTATACCAAGGTAAATACGACACCGCCCAGTTTTATCCTTTCGAGCTTGGCGCACGGTTAAAAGAATACGCCGACAGCGGCGCAGGTAAATTACACCTTGTAGATTTAGAAGGCGCACGCGATCCAAGTAAAAAACAGTGGCAACATATTCAAGCTGCAACTAAAGCGCTTAATGTACCGTACCAAGTGGGCGGCGGTATTCGCTCAGAGCAAGACGTGAGCGATTGGCTAAAAGCCGGTGCTAACCAAGTGGTTATTGGCTCAATGGCGGTAGAAAAACGCGAGCAAGTAAAAGCCTGGATTGAACAATTTGGCGCCGAGCACTTTGTAATTGCCCTTGATGTAAATAAAACAGCCACAGGATGGGCACCTGCTACTCACGGTTGGCTAAGTGAATCTGAGTTTGGTTTACTTGAGCTTGTTGATTTTTACGTTGCTCTGGATGTTATTGACTTTTTATGCACGGACATTAGCAAAGATGGCACCATGTCAGGCCCTTCTTTTGCGCTTTATGAAGATTTAATTAATCATAATGCAAATATTAAAGTGCAAGCCTCAGGTGGGGTAAGCTCGTTAGATGATATTAAAAAGCTCAATGAACTTGGTGTGGGTGGCGTAATTTTAGGTAAGTCACTACTTGATGGCGCATTTAGTGTTGAGGAGGCGTTAGCATGTTATCAAAACGCATAATCCCCTGTTTAGATGTAAAAGATGGCCAAGTAGTAAAAGGCGTTAAATTTAAAAGCCATGAAATAGTGGGAGATATTTTAACAATGGCAAAAGCATACAGCGATGCTGGTGCCGATGAACTGGTTTTTTACGAAATCAGCGCAAGTGTTGAAAAACGCCTACTTGATGTTAACTGGGTTGAAAACATTGCCCGCCACATTGATATTCCATTTTGTGTGGCTGGCGGTATTAAATCGGTAGCCGATGCAGCACGGGTTTTAGAGCGTGGTGCCGATAAAATAAGTATCAACAGCCCTGCTATTGCACGCCCTGAACTCATAAAAGAGCTACACGATGAATTTGGTAAGCAATGTGTTGTTGTAGGTATTGACAGTTTTTACGATGAAGTAACCGGCGAATACTTAGTGTATCAATTAACCGGCGATCCTAATGCGTCAAGCCGCACCCGTTACAAAACCGAGGAATGGGTTAAACGCGTACAAGACTTAGGTGCAGGCGAAATCGTTTTAAATTGTATGAACCAAGATGGTGTTCGCAACGGTTACGACAACGAGCAACTCAGCAAAATACGCCAGCTGTGTGATATTCCTTTAATCGCCTCAGGCGGTGCAGGCAGCATGCAAGATTTTGTTGATGTATTTAAACAAAGCGAAGTCGATGGCGCATTGGCAGCAAGCGTTTTTCACAAAAACGTGATAAACATCGGTGAACTAAAACAATTTTTAATCGATAACCAAGTGGCAGCAAGACTATGCAAGTAACCTTAGAAAACCAAACTCAAGTTGATTTCGCTAAAAGCGAGATGATCCCTGCCATTGTTCAAGATGCCCGCTCTGGCGTAATTTTAATGCAAGGCTTTATGAACAGCGAAGCGCTTAAAGTAACACTTGAAAGTAATAAAGTGACTTTTTATTCGCGCTCTAAATCGCGTTTATGGACCAAAGGCGAATCATCAGAAAACTTTTTAAACGTGGTATCGGTTCATACCGATTGTGACTACGACTCAATTTTAGTAATGGCTAACCCAGAGGGCCCAACGTGCCACTTAGGCACACAAAGCTGCTTTGGCGATGATGCTAAACCAAGCTTAAGCTTTTTAGCACAATTAGAAGATGTCATTGTTGAGCGTAAAAATGATGATCCAGCTAAAAGCTACACTGCGTCACTGTTCGCAGAAGACTTAAGCCGTAGCTGTCAAAAAGTAGGCGAAGAAGGTGTAGAAGTGGCGCTTGCAGCAATGAAACACGACAACAATGAACTTACCAACGAATCGGCCGATTTGTTGTATCACCTCGTTGTACTACTACAACGCCAAGGGTTAGAACTCACTGATGTAGTTGCTTGCCTACAAGGTCGTCATAAGTAAATACAACGATTACTGTGTGCGCCATTATGTGGCGCACATCGTTATAAAAAGCCATAATTTTTCTTTTTAATTCAGCCTCTCAATAGCATTTATTCTCTCCCTTAGGTATCCTTTAACTAGGGTCTGCTGACCTTTGCGGATTAATATTTATTCAAACTAGGGGCGGTTTAATCCCGGCGCGAGGTTTGCAACCTAGTGGGCTCGATAACTGCTCCTGCGTTATTCTACTGGCTTACATCCATGTAAGAATAAGTAAAAACCGAGCAAAGCTTCCGCGTCCTGCTCACGCCCCTTACCTACATCCATGTAGGCAACAAAGAGTAAATAGCCTCTAGGCAGAACCCTTCGGGCAGCGCCTGTTTGGCATTGATGCTGCGTTATCGCCTATTTATGTGGAATATTCACACTACTTAGGCTCTTCCTTGCCTAAATACCAAACAAACTGCTGCAAATTTAATCTCAAAAGGTCAACAGCCCCTAATTAACTTTGACTAAATTATTTATGCTTACCCGGTAACATAGAACCCAATACGCCATCTTGCTTTATGAAACCATGATAAAGTGCAGCGCTTACATGCATAAAAATAAACAGTAAAAATGCATAAGCAATTAAGCCATGTGCTTCACGAAAAAATGCATAGGTCTCAATATTTTTACTAACTAAATTAGGCAAAGTAAATATACCAAAAAAGCTCACAGAACGTTCGTCAGCACTTTGCATTAACCAGCCTGAAATTGGCATTAAAATCATAGACGCATATAAGCCCACTTGGGTTAAATGTGCCGCTAAAGCTTGTGCTTTAGGCACACTTTGGGGTAACGCAGGGCTTTTATACAGTACTTTATTAATTAATCTTATTGCAACTAGTATCAGTGCTAACACACCAAACGATTTATGTAGTTGTATAGCTTCTACTTGCCATACGGCTAAGCTTTGTACCATCGATAAACCAAGAAATAACATAGAAAGTATAATTAATGCCATTGCCCAGTGAATAAGCATACTCGACGCTGAGTATTTAGTAATAGTGTTCATTGACTCGTTCCTGTGATTAATTATTTAAAAGTACTTCTTTAGCACGACGACGAAATGACTCTGCATACGCAGCGCCACGGGCACGTAAAATAGGATCGGCACTTGGCTCAATACCTGTTGGTAATACCAGCGGATCAAAGTTCATGTTTTCACATACCCCACCCTCTTGTGCTTGCAAGCGTGATATTACTAACGTACCGGCGTTAATGGTTTTGCGCGATTGTGGCCATAAAACAGTTGGGTTGTTTTCATCATCTTCTTCGGTTGCAAAACTAAACAGCATATCGAACTTAACCGAAGACTGAGCTACTTGGTCTTTAAGTTGTAGCTGCAACGCATCTGGTGAATTATTATTAAGTGGTTGGATGTTTTCATCACTTAATTGTGGTTTAGCAATCCAGCGTACGGCATGCTTTTCATCATTTTCATCCATCAAATAAAACGCATTGATACTGTGGTATTGCTCAGTGGCAAAGCTACTGGTTGGCGTGTAGCTTGCTTTCCAGTTATTAAAAGCAGCACTTTCAGGGTGTGCTGCAAAAAACGCTTTAATTTTTTCTGGGCTGCGCTTTTTAGTCACCGGATCGGGTGAAAGTGCTTGTAGTTGTTTAAAAAACGCTTCTGGCGTAGCTACCGCCATAACCGGAGGCGTATTCATTGCCACCCGCCATTCTTGGTTATCATCAGTAGTTATAGAAAACGCTAAACTACGCACAGGAGCTTTTAAATCAGGTGCAGTTGGATTATTACCCGCAATAGAAAAGCGACCTACAAAAGGAGTGGCCCCTAAATCAAATACCTTCGCTTGCGAATACTTAGCAAGCTCACCCGTTGACTCAAAAGAGCCTGCTAAACAAATACCTTTTGCGTGTGCTCGGCGAAATCCCTTATGGGTTTTATCACCTTGCTGTAAATTAACAAAACGCTGTGCAGTCACTGCGTCACGATTAAATGCGCCAGTAAAATACAAAATAGTCAGGGAAAATAAGCTAATAATTGCTATTAAGATGATTTTTTTACTCATGGTAGGATTTGACCTCGTATGATTATTTTTTGATGACTATGTTGGAATTTTTCACAGTTAAAATTACCCGCGAAAATAATGGCTAACCATTGCTGAGTGATGCTTTGAGTTGAAGTGTTTTTATCAAGCAATACCTACATCACTCTTACAAGACCGCTCCTAAGCAATTAATATTTCAATTTAATTTGTAAAAAGTATAGTTTGTGGTTTTAATACTATATACCTAATATTTTAGGCGTCTGCTTTTAAAATGCTGATTGTTAATTATACTTAGCCCAACATAAAGCAAGTATTAAGTTGCACTTTTGGTGCTTTCTACAAAATCATACAAATTAAAACAAAACGGTACAGCAATAATAAACTATTGAAATTAGAATGTTATTTATTACCTACTACCTTACTGCTTCTTTTAAAGTAGTTATAGTTTAATAACACACATTTCAGGTAAATTCGAAAATAAACGCAATTGGCTATTTTATAATTTTTACTGATTAAAAAATGCCAAAAATTAACAACGCACTTTTTATTTAAGGTAAGCCATATGATCAAAACACGTTGTTTTACTCAATTTAATTTAATTAGTATTACGTTTCTACTTTTATTAGCCGGTTGCTCAGAAAGTGATGTCAGCACACAAAAACAAAACGAACCGCGTGCGGTTAAACTAATAACCATAGGTGATGTTTCGCAATCAAAAACGCTCACCTACCCCGCCACTGTCGACACTATAAATAGCTCAAAGCTTGCTTTTCAGGTTAGCGGAAAGTTAGAAGCGCTTAACGTTATTGCTGCACAAAACGTAAACAAAGGCGATGTAATTGCTGTATTAGAACAACGAAACTTTATTAATGAGGTCAAGTCGAGCAAAATTCAGTTTGAAACAGCCGATAATGATTACCAACGTGGTTTGAAGCTCGTTAAAGATGGGGTTATTTCACAACGTGATATAGAGCAACTAAAATCTAAAAAAGAAGTAGCCGAATCGCAATATGACTCAGCGCAAAAAGCATTATCTGACAGTAAAATTATAGCGCCTTACGATGCTATTGTTGCAGAAGTACCGGTAAAGCAGCTTGAAAACATAAGTGCTGGGCAACACGTTGTTACTTTATTTGGTAAAGGTGAAATGGAAGCGGTGGTAAATATTCCCGCGTCTATTGTGGCCACAGTAGATTCTAAGCAGAACAATGTAGCCTCAGTAATTTTACAAGATGTATCAACTGCTCCCATTCCTGCAACATTTAGACGAGCCAATTTAGAAGCCGACTCAGCGAGCCAAACCTATGAAGTACGATTTGCCTTTGCTGTACCAAATAACCTTAATATATTGCCTGGCATGAATGCCAGTCTAAAAATCACCCGTGAAAGCAGCTCAAATACAACTCGCTTACTAGTGCCAACCTTTGCTATTTTTGAACAAAACGGAGAACACTTTGTTTGGACGGTTGACGCTAAAACAATGCAAGCTTCTAAAGCTCCCGTTAAAATTGAAAATGGCATTGGCGAGCAACTCATTGTCACTGACGGTTTAAAAGCCGGGGATGTAATTATTGGTGCAGGTGCAAACTATGTGACTGAGGGTATGAAAGTACGTCCTTGGACTAAAGCATAGGAGCGCGATAATGGATTTAGCAAAATGGACAATTAATAATAAGTTAATAAGCACTATACTCATTATTTTAACCCTAGGATTTGGTTTTTCATCCTATAAAAACATGCCTCGCTTTGAAGACCCCGAATTTATAATTCGCACCGCGCAAGTGTTTGTCTCCTACTCAGGTGCAAGCCCGCTAGAAGTAGCAAAGGAGGTAACTGAGCCGCTTGAACGTGCAATTCAAGAACTACAAGAAGTTGATACTATATCGTCCACCTCATCTACGGGCTTATCTGAAATTAAAGTAGAGATTAAATCAGAGTTTTCCCCGACTAAATCTGAGTTGCAAGTTATTTGGACTAAGCTCAGAAACAAAATAAATGACACACGTCCAACATTACCGCCTGGTACTGGCACGCCACAAGTTTATGATGATTTTGGTGATGTATATGGCTTAAGCTATTTAATAACCTCCGAAGGATACTCACCCGACGAGTTACATGCCTACGCTAAAGATTTGCAAAGTGACATTTTACAAGTAGAGGGCGTAGCCAAAGTTGCTATGACAGGCGTGCAGCAAGAAGGCATCTTTGTAGAAATAGCCCGTGAAGAGTTAGCCTCTTTAGGCGTTTCTATTAATAATATTTACGGCATTTTAGATGAGCAAAACGCTGTATTGAGCGCTGGTAACACTCAAATTGGCGATCAACGTATTTTTATCGACCCTACCGGAGAAATTAACTCCGTTGATACCATTAAAAATCTATTGGTTAGTGCCAGCGGTGAAGGTAAAACAATTTATCTTAAAGATATTGCCAATGTATACCGTGGCTTTCAAAGCCCACCAACCAAGTTAGTCCGTTATAACTCTAAACCTGCAATTTCACTTGGGGTCGCCAGTGTCTTGGGTGCTAATGTGGTTAAAGTATTTGACCGCGTTGATGACAAAGTAAAACAAACTGAAAACCTCAGACCGCTGGGTATCACAGTGCATGAGTTTTACCACCAAGGTAAAGTAGTACAAGATTCAGTCGACAACTTTGTAGTGAATGTTTTAGTCGCACTGGTGATCGTAATGGTTACCCTGCTGCTATTTATGGGTTTGCGCTCAGGAATTATTATTGGCGCCGTATTACTGCTAACCATTTTTGCGACCCTTGCTACCATGGATTGGAGCGGCATACCCATGCATCGAATTTCTCTTGGTGCGCTGATTATCGCGCTAGGCATGATGGTTGATAACGCTATAGTTGTGACCGAAGGGATTTTAGTTGGTACACAAAAGGGCCGTAAAAAGTTAGAAATTGCTAGCGAAGTCGTCAAGCAAACTAAGTGGCCACTACTGGGTGGTACCTTGGTAGGCATTGTTGCTTTTGCGCCTATTGGTCTTGCCCCAGGTGATACCGCTGAATTTACCGGTCATTTATTCTGGGTTATTTTAATTTCTCTGTTATACAGCTGGTTATTTGCCATTACCCTAACCCCCTTATTTTGTTATTGCTTGTTTAAAGAGCAAGATAACGACACCTCAGGCTCAGCGAAGCCAAATAAACTTATGACGTTATATCAATCTGTTGTGGTTTCGGCATTGCATCATCGCTGGCTCAGTATTGCCATTGTGGTTGCCACTTTTAGTGTGTCTATGTGGGGATTTCAATTTGTAAAATCAGGATTTTTTCCAGCTTCTACCACACCACAAATGGTGGTTGATTTTTGGCTACCGCAAGGTACCGATATTGAAAAAACCAAAAGAGATATGCTCAAGTTAGAGAAATTTGTAAAGCAACAAAATGGCGTTGAAGGTATACAAACGCTTATTGGCGGCGGCGGGCTTCGCTACATGCTTATTTATGGTAGTGAGTCACCAAACAGCTCTTACGGGCAAATTTTAGCTAAAGTCGATGACTACAAAAAGCTAGATAAACTTTTACCTACCGTACAAAATTACATTGACGATAACTTTGTTGATGCTCAAGGCAAAGCATGGCGCTTTGTAATGGGCCCAGGTGGGGGCTCTAAAATAGAAGCCACATTTAAAGGGCCAGACCCAGATGTATTAAGAGAGCTAGCAGCACAGTCAAAAGGAGTATTAATTGATGATGGCGGCGCCTTGTCTATTAAAGATACATGGCGACAACGCATTAGTGTTATTGAACCACAGTACTCAGCCATTAATGCGCAGCGCGCTGGTGTAACGCGTAAAGCGGTTGCTGAAGCCTTACAGCAGAACTTTTCTGGTCAAGTGGTTGGACAGTATCGTGAAGGTGAAGAGCTCATTCCTATTATTGTTAGAGCACCACAATCGGAACGTGTCGACATAAACGATATTGGCAACATTCAGGTACAAAGCAATATCACTGGTGAAACACTGCCCCTAGCGCAAGTAACCAATGGGTTTAAAACCGTCTGGCGCGATGGCATTTTAAAACGTGAAGACCGTGAATGGACTATAAAAGCTCAAGCGGATCCTCTGCCGGGTGAACTAGCCTCAGAGTTATTTAATCGGGTAAGGCCTAAAATAGAAGCCATTGACCTTCCTCAAGGGTATCGACTTGAATGGGATGGCGAATACGGACAATCGAAAGAGTCTAACGAAATGTTGGCCTCAACTATTCCAATGGGCTTTTTAGCCATGGTGCTGATTGTTATTGTGTTATTTAATGCTTTAAAACAACCAATTATTATTTGGCTTGTTGTGCCATTAGCCTTAATTGGTGTTGTGTTTGGGCTGGTAACCACACAAATACCACTAGAGTTTATGGGTATATTAGGATTACTGTCGCTCTCAGGTTTGTTAATTAAAAATGCCATTGTATTAGTAGATCAAATGGACATGGAAATTCGCCAAGGTAAACCTGCATATAATGCCATTATCGACTCGGCAAATAGTCGGGTAAGACCGGTAATGATGGGCACACTAACCACGGTGTTAGGGGTTATTCCACTGTATTTTGATGCATTTTTCCAATCAATGTCTGTGGTTTTAGTATTCGGGTTACTGTTTGCTACCTTGCTTACATTAATCGTAATACCTGTTCTATACGCCATTTTTATGAATGTTAAACAAGACGAACAGGCAACTAATTAAACGCCAACAAAAATATGGCCATGCTTAGTAGTAAGTCATGGCCTTTTTATAAGCTTTGAGCAAAATAATTCATATAATTATCACAATTAACTTTTAAAAAATACTGCATATACAACATACCTTTCAAACCTTATAGCTGCTAAAAACGCCCTCAGATACGGTTATTCTTTTTCAAAATAAACATTTTAATTTTAGTATTTTATAAATTTAAATAAGCATTGAAGCGGATATTTTTTTAAGGCATTAATTATCACTTTAAGTTCTAGCTTCAAGTATTAACATAGCCGGAGTTCTATTATGTGGTGAGGCTAAGAATTCATTGCATAGTAATGCATTAAGATTCATTCATTAAATTAACTATTCAAATTTATCAAATAAATAACATATCAAGTGCAGTCTATGTGTCTTCTATTTAGTCATACAAACGATAAATGTAAAAACAGCTTTATTTCAAATCAAAATTTTAAAAACTAGGCATTCTCATGTTATCAAAACGCATAATTCCTTGTTTAGATGTAAAAGACGGCTAAGTCGTTAAAGGAGTTAAATTTAAAGGCCACGAAGTGGTTGGCGATGTACTTACCCTAGCTAAAGCTTACAGCAAAGTCGGTGCTGATGAACTGGTGTTTTACGAGATCAGTGCAAGTGTTGAAAAACGCCTACTCGATGTCAATTTGGTGGAAAACATTGCCCGCCATATCGATATTCCATTTTGTGTAGCCGGTGGTATTAAATCGGTGGCCGATGCAGCTCGTGTGCTTGAACGTGGCGCTGACAAAATCAGTATTAATAGCCCTGCAATTGCGCGTCCAGAGCTAATAAAAGAATTACATGATGAGTTTGGCAAACAGTGTGTAGTTGTTGGCATTGACAGCTTTTTTGACGAAACAACCGGTGAATATCTAGTTTATCAGCTTACTGGCGATCCTAATGCGTCAAGCCGCACCCGTTATAAAACCGAAGAATGGGTTAAACGCGTACAAGACTTAGGTGCAGGCGAAATCGTTTTAAGTTGTATGAACCAAGATGGTGTTCGCAACGGTTACGACAACGAGCAACTCAGCAAAATACGCCAGCTGTGTGATATTTCTTTAATCGCCTCAGGCGGTGCAGGCAGCATGCAAGATTTTGTTGATGTATTTCAACAAAGCCAAGTAGATGGTACGCTCGCAGCCAGTGTTTTTTTACAAAAACGTGATAAACATCGGTGAACTAAAACAATTTTTAATCGATAACCAAGTGGCAGCAAGACTATGCAAGTAACCTTAGAAAACCAAACTCAAGTTGCTTTCGCTAAAAGCGAGATGATCCCTGCCATTGTTCAAGATGTCCGCTCTGGCGTAATTTTAATGCAAGGCTTTATGAACAGCGAAGCGCTAAAAGCTACACTGCGTCACTGTTCGCAGAAGACTTAAGCCGTAGCTGTCAAAAAGTAGGTAAAGAAGGTGTAGAAGTGGCACTTGCAGCAATGAAACACGATAACAATGAACTTACAACGAATCGGCCGATTTGTTGTATCACCTTGTTGTACTATTACAACGACAAGGGTTAGAGCTCACTGGTGTAGCTGCTTGCCTACAAGGTCGTCATAAGTAAATATAACGATTACTGTGTGCGCCATTATTTGGCGCACATCGTTATAAAAAGCCATAATTTTTCTTTTTTAATTCAGACTCTCAATAGCATTTATTCTCTACCTTAGGTATCCTTGGTAGCAATTACAAAAGGATAGCGCACTATGAAAACTTATATATCGCTTATACTCACGGGCCTTATTTTATCTGGCTGTAGCAGTTTAACCAGTGAACAAAAAGCCAAATTAGACAGCTTAACGCCCTGTGAAAAAATGGATGGCTTAATAACCGAATTCGATAATCGCTTTGATGCGTTAAAAGACACTAAAGTACAAAACTCATATTTAGATGTGTGGACTGCAAAGTACAACGTTTTTGGCGATAACTGCCAAGTGACTAGTTTTAACAATCAAACTGTGACCTATCAATGCCAAGAAAGCTACAAAGATCAACAGCAAGCGGTAGCTATGCATCAACAAGCAATTGAACTCACTCGCCAATGTTTAACTAAAACAAACAACTGGTTAGAAACACAAAAAGAGTCAGAAACGTCGCTGCGTACCACCTTTGTACTTGATGATAAGTCGCCGGTTATTTCTGTTTATACCAGCAAAACGTTATCAAAAATTAAAACTTGGTCGACCTCTTTAGAAGTAGGAAAGCCCGTCGCCACTAAATAATGACGAGAGAATGTATGCGCCAAACACCCAGTAAACAATCCACTCATTTAAAAACAGACTGTATCGGTGAATGTTATAGAATGAATGGCTACTGTACTGGGTGCGGTCGCACCAGCGACGAAATATTCGACTGGATTATTTTAACTGACGAACAAAAGCAAGCAATATTGGCCTCCCCTCGTGAAGATGCTAAAAAAGACTAGCTTAAATTTTTAACCGTTAAGGCGCATTACGCTGTGATGGGTCACGTTTAAAATCTTTGCTTAACTGCTTAGGATCTAACGCTTCACGTTGTTTGCTAGCACCTTCTGCCCACCAAATTAATTGATTAAAGGTGCGCGAAAAATAGCTATCCCACGATGTTTGCTCTGTCGCATTATTTGCGTCACCACTTTCAATAAACACATCTTGCGCTTTTGGTACATGGATCATTGCTGATACCGGTAAACAACCCAGTTCACTTAAAAAGCTGCGCATGCCAACAGCAGCACGTACGCCGCCCCACTGCCCTGCAGAATAAGTAACAATCGCGCTAGGTTTATAACCAAATAAAGAACTACCAAAGTGGTTTAGCAAATTAGCGAGTGCCGGACTCATAGAATGATTATATTCAGGGCTTACCATAACAAAGCCATCGCTGGCTTTAATTTTTGCCGCTAAGGCATCAAGCTGTTTAGGTACCTCAGCCTGCAAATAAGCAAAGTGCGGTTTAAACACAGGGTCTAAATCATAATCGAGCGGATCAATAAGCTCTATTTCATGCTCAGAGTAATGCTCAAGCAAACAACGCTCACATGCTTTCGCTACCCTTTCCCCTAAACGCGCAGGCTTAGGTGGGGTACTTTTTCTAACCGAACCGAGAAAAATTAAAAATTTCATGTATCGGCACTCCTTTTTAATTGCAAAAATAAATACCTCAAAAAAGTTTGAGGTATTTACTGTACGATTTAGGCCTTATCAAGCGCTTGGCTTACATCGGCAATAATATCGTCAATGTTTTCAATACCCACCGATAACCGAATTAAATCGCGGCTAACGCCCGCATTGGCCAGCTCTTCATCATTTAATTGGCGGTGCGTGGTCGATGCAGGATGACACGCCAGCGATTTAGCATCGCCAATATTTACTAAACGTAAAATCATGTTTAGAGCATCAATAAACCGCGTACCGGCTTCAAGGCCACCGGCAATACCAAAACTTAAAATACCTGACGCTTTACCATTGGTAATTTTTTGGCTTATTTCGTTATACGGGCTTGATTTTAATCCCGCATAATTAACCCAAAGCACCTTAGGATGGCTCTCTAGGTATTCAGCAATTTTTTGCGCGTTTTCGCAGTGACGATCCATTCTTAGCCCTAACGTTTCAAGGCCAATTAAAATATCAGAGGCGTTTTTAGGCGCAAGCGCCGCACCGGTATTTCTAAGTGGGACAACACGGCAACGGCCAATAAACGCCGCCTCAGCAAATGCATCGGTATACACTACATTATGGTACGACGGATCAGGCTCATTCATCATCGCAAAACGGGTTGCATTGGCTTTCCAGTCAAACTTGCCCGAATCAACAATCATGCCGCCAATCGCGGTTCCATGACCGTTAATGTATTTAGTGAGCGAGTGCACCACAATATCGGCACCTAACTCAAATGGACGACACAGATACGGCGTAGCCACGGTGTTATCTACAATTAAAGGCACCCCTTTACTGTGGGCAATTTTCGCAAGGCGAGCAATATCAACAATATTCCCAGCAGGATTACCAATTGACTCGCAAAAAACCGCACGGGTGTTTTCATCAATCGCGTTTTCAAAACCGTCAAAATCATCGGCTTTAATCATTCGCGCTTCTATACCTTGGCGCGGCAAGCTGTGAGCAAATAAATTATAAGTGCCACCATACACTTGGCTGGTGCTTACAATATTAGTGCCCACTTCACATAAACATTGAATCGCATAGGTAATCGCCGCCATACCCGAGGCCACAGCCAACGCACCAATGCCGCCTTCCATCGCGGCAATACGCTGCTCAAGTACCGCATTGGTCGGGTTCATTATGCGGGTATAAATATTACCCGGCACTTTTAAATCAAATAAATCAGCGCCATGCTGGGTATTATCAAAGGTGTACGAAGAGGTGTTATAAATTGGCACCGCCGCCGATTTAGTGGTGGCTTCAGATTCATAACCATGGTGCAACGCTAAAGACTCAAGTTTCATAATTTATTCCTTCAATATAGTTACATCTAACGTAGCATTTAATGGTTACAAAGTGCACATGAAATATACTAAAGAATGTTGAAGCAATTTGATTGAATGCTGTATCTAGGTAAGTGTTAAAACTATCGTTTGCTCATATATTCAAGAAAATGAGCCAAGCGCGCATATTAGTCCTCTAAGTATTTATTAAAAACAATAAAAACTTATTGATAGCAATATGTTAGGTAATTTGTTAAAACTATATAAAATAGAAAAGTGAGCGTGACATTGGCAGAGATATGCGCGATGAGCGCACTATTAAATTGTTATGAGTATCAAGGAAGTCGATGAGAATTACCCAGGCCTTAAAACAACAAGTACTTAATGAAGCTAATTGGAAGTGTGAATATTGTGGAATTAAGTTAGATGAATCCAGTTGCTCGATTGATCACAAGATGCCGCGCAGTAAAGGTGGATCTGATGAACGCGAAAATTTAGCTGCCGCTTGTAGAAAATGTAACATGCAAAAAGCAGATAAAGTTCTTGAGGCATTTTCAAATCCGATTGCTAAACAGGCAGCAACAGCATGGATTCATGCATACATAAAATCGCCCAAAACAACTAGCATACTGTCTTTTATTATTGGTGTACTTGGCTTTGTTTTTGCTATCTACTTTAATACACAAGCTGAAATTCAACGTGAAGCCAAACTCTCCCAAGACCTTAATTTCAAATCTCAAATTGAACAATTGGAGAACACTGAAAGTAGCTTGAAGCAGTTGCTTGAATTTATTAAATTGCAAAAAATTCAAGTTACGGATAATCAGACATCACTTGAAACACTTGTCGAAGAAAAAAATAAACTAGAGCCGTTAGTTAGTGCCGATAAAAAAGTAGTTGAAGCATTGTTTTCTGCACAAGAAGCTAGAGCAATAGAATCGGCTAAAGCTGAAAGATGGATTGGTTTTTGGATTGGTGTAGTAGCTTCTATTATTGCCTCTATCGTGCTTATGATTTTCCAATACTTTCTCAAAGTTCGCAGTGAAAACTCATAACAAGGCGTTTAAACGGAATAAAAACAGTGGGTTACGTTTCGCTTCGCTCCACATTATAACCCACAATTTTTGTCCGCTTAACGCGGCGTTATATTTCAAGGAGGATTCAGGTTGTCATTTCCAGTTTTAGAGACAAATCGCTTAAGGTTAGATAAATTATCCAAAGAAGACTCAAATAGCTTATTTGAGTTATTCTCTGACAATTCAGTTGTCGAATACTATGATCTGGAAGCTTTCACTGAACTATCACAAGCGAGCAACTTAATAGAGCTCTTTAACTCTCGCTTTAATGAAAACTCTGGTATTCGTTGGGCTATTCGCCTAAAAGAAACAGATAAATTTATCGGAACTTGTGGCTTTAATACTTGGAGTCCAAAAATGAAAAATGCCGTACTTGGGTATGATTTGTTGCCTCAGTATTGGGGCATGGGTTTGACCACTGAAGCAGTCCATCGAATAGTTAAAGCTGCATTTTTAGGTGAACTATCTTGCGGTAAACTTAACCGAATACAAGGGGATACTGTTCCGGGGAACTTAGCATCTGAATCACTACTTCTAAAGGTTGGTTTCAAAGAGGAAGGTGTAAGACGCCAAAGTGGTTTCTGGAAAAACCAGTTTCACGACCTTAAATGCTTTGGTTTAATTCAGTCCGAGTACCGTGAAAAATAACAAGCGCATTAAGCATGGGACTGCTAACCGTTTGCTCGGTTCCGCTAAGCTACAGAGTTTAGCCAAGCATTTTTGCGCCCATTAGTAAGGCGTTAGGAGTAAAGTGAAATTCAAAGTTGCTAGTTCAATTCTGGCCTTATTTACATTGATAGGTTTGGGAGTGACTATATTTTCAGACTTTGAGAATATTGAAAGGTTGATCATTTGTTCCGTACTTTATGTATTAATACCGGCTTATGGTGCATATGGTACTTTTATAAGAAGCCGTACTGGAATATTAGTTTCTGTGATCTTATTTCTTTTTCAGAGTATTCGGAGTGTTGGAAGTGATAGCTTAATTCCACATATTGCTCCTATAACAATTTCCTTTCCCTTTGGTGATTTCTCAAATGGTCAAGGGTATTTAATCGACTACTTTGCTATTTTTATGGCAATATTTTTAGCATGGTTACTTAAGGTGGTAATTACCCCTAATAAGTCATTAAACAGGGACAAATAACTGTTGATTTTTGCTCCTGTCGCATATTTTGACTAACTGATATTTGTCCATTAATGGGGCGTTATGTGTCAATCTCAATCAAACTAAGGGGTATTAAATGGAATTAGAAATAACATGGAAACGAGCCGCTCGAATTTGGTGGTCATATATTTGGCGTAACATCATAGCAATTATTGGAGCTGTTGTTATTGGCGCTATTGTCGGTGGTGTTTTAGGTTTTATTCTAGGTATGCTTGGTGCCTCTACTGATACGATTAAGTTAATTGTTCAACCTATTGGCTTCTTAATAGGCCTAGGAATTTCAATCATTCCATTAAAGCTTATTCTTGGTAAAAACTTTGGTGAGTTCCGCTTGGTTCTAATGAGTACTAGCGAAGAGTCCAACACATAACAAGGGTTTTCAGGGCGGACACAAAAAGCTGGTTGTTCGCTTCGCTCAAGTATAGCCAGCTTTCTTTAACCGCTTAAAGGGTGTCATGAAACCGAACATAAAAAGCAAAATTCCACTGGCGTTTTTAACTATTATATCGATTTGGTGGTGGTATTATTACGCATCGTCAAATGCGCTTAACGAATATGGAAATGCTAAATATGAGTGGCTATTTATGCTCGACACACTCTTGGTACTTCCAATTTTGTGCTTTCTTTGCGAATCCGATAAACAAAAAGCTCTTTTGAAAACGGCTATTTTATGTTGTACTTCTGTGTTCATAGGAAGCCTTATCATTCCCGAACAAAATAAAGTTATTTTTCATTTTCTCGAGAGTGGCCGTTATTTTGTCTTAGCCATCATTCTTGTTTTGGAAGTCACAGCATTAGTTACTGTATGTTTAGCTGTCCAAGCTTCACTTGTGAACAAAGAAGATCCAGATTTAGCCGTAGCTAATCCTATCGAGAAAATTTTCGGCTCATCGCTGTTCAGCTCAATTCTGTCAATTGAAGGGCGCGTCTGGAGCTTTGCACTTTTTGCATCGCAAATAAAAAGTAGCGCATATCGTGGCGATCAGCATTTTTTCTACGATAAAAAAGATGGTGCTCAGAGTAACCTATTTGGCTTTATACTCCTTATTATTATCGAAATTCCACTTGTCCACTTACTCCTTCATTTTTTATGGTCAAGCATCGCCGCAAATATCACAACAGGACTTACGTTGTTCGGACTTATATTTTTCTTAGCCGAATACAAAGCCGTTGGTAAACGCCCCATTTCAATCCATGGGATAAACTTAATCATTCGTTACGGACTTTATGCGCCTTTAACCATACCATTAAAGAACGTATCTGAAATAAGTCTAAATAATTCGTTTGTGAAACGTTCGCGCAACGTAAAACGATTTAACTACTTTGGTGTTCCTAATGTTGCTATCAAACTCTGTTCTCCTATAAATGGAAAAACAAAAATATATTTAGGTGTAAATTCGCCAGAAGATTTTATCACCACCGTTAATCGTGCAAAAATCGCGGTATAACAACGATCGCTGGGTCACAAGCACGTGCGCAGCTTCGCTGTTTTTTCACACGTGTATACGCTCATATTGGAAGTTATGTGCTTCAATAAGTCTGAGCATTACTCAAGCAAGGAGAGAGTATTTTGACATTAGATGAATACAGAAAAGAATTTGAACAATCTTCAAACAGATCTATTTCAATGCCGGTTGCTGGAACCATAATTTGGGGTTTAGTTGGATTTCTAAGTACACTATTTAGCGCAAATGTTTCTATATATATTTTACTCTTTGCAACAGGCGGGATTTTTCCTATAGCCTTATTAATTGCTAAATTTAGAAAAGAGAACTTAGTTTCCTCATCCAACCCTTTAGCAAAACTAATGGGTTTATGCATAGTGATGGTTAATCTTCTTTGGGCTGTCCATATTCCATTACTTTTAAATGCACCTGAATTTGTTCCTTTGAGTTTAGGCGTTGGCTTAGGACTTCATTGGGTAGTATATTCTTGGATCGTTAAACATCCTGTTGGCTTAATTCATGCTGTGTTAAGAAGTATTTTAATTGTAGCCGCTTGGTATTTATTTCCTAACAGTAGTATCTTAGCTATCTCATGCGTTATTGTTTTAACTTATATAATGAGTATTTATCAAATGTTAACCAGGGATATGACAAACACCTAAACTCTGACAATGTCCTTAAAATCATTTGAACATAGAGAAGGCAATTAGTAGTAAATGAGTACCAAAACTCATTTAACTCTTGAATATCATCAGCACTCTCCCCATTGAGTTACTATAACAAGATGGAGTGATAAATGGATTTACTCAACGCTATTGATATTGAAGTATTTTATTATTTAGGTGGAATGTTACTCGCCTTAGTCGTTTTTCAGGGAATGTTTAAGTTAGTTACTTGGAGCAAAAAAATGCCAAAGGGGGCATTGGTCTTTTTAGCTTTTTTCCATTAATATCAATCTACCCTATTCCTCCTCAAGAAATAAAAAAAATTGAAAGAATGAAGCAAAAACAAATTAAAAGCGAAGATGAAAGTGGTGATCCAGCTAATGAAGATGAAGTTATTTAATAACTAACATGCTAACTTAGAATAATAAGAATTTAATCTGTTTTAACTTAACGTAAATAAATGGTACCAAGCCTTTGAAAATAAATAATAAAACTCTAGGTGTTTTGCTTTACCTATGCTTAGCCTTAATATTACTTTTGATTGCACTAAGTTATAGCAGTGGCCGATTATCGCACTCTTCACCTCTCAACTCAGTGGTAAAGGAACCAAATACATTAAAAGCAACTCCCCCCCTTAGTTTAAAACAAGAAACACTCGATGATTTATCCGATAAAAACACTATCGCCCCTATAGAAAAAGGCATACAAGATCAAAATAACCAACTTGCTGTAATGGCCATTCCACGCTGGAAACAACAAGGGCAACTAAAAACACATTTAGCGCACTTAAAAAATAAGGCTGACAAAGGCGATATTGACGCAAAGTATATTGTTGCAGCCAATTTAAGATATTGCTTTACTGCCCCTATTGATGATTTTGCCTTACAAGCAAAGCTAGAAGCCATAGCTGATTATACCTATGCAGGTGAAGCAATTGATGCTACGTTAGAAAAATTTGATTACTGTAGTGGAATTAATCAGGATCAACGTCGTGAGTTTTATTTATATTTTTATGATGCAGCGCAAAACGGATCTGTTGCAGCGCAACAAACATTTGCTGATATAACAGCAGAGTTTTATATGCAATCACAAGGTTTTAAAACACAAAACAGAGAGGAGTACATTAAAAAACGCGATGCATTCAAACTACAAAAAATCGCTTTTTTAGAGCAAGCAGCCAAGCATGGCAGTGAAAAGGCGTTAATGAAATTGTCGGCTTTGTATCATTCGCAACAAATCAGCGGTAATAGCTTAGCAAAGTCGTACGCATTAAATCGCCTAATGATGGAAATAACGGAAAACGGTGAACTATATAATCGTTATGCATGGTTTGAGCAACGGCAATACCCTCAGCTTTCACAGACTGAACTCAGTGAAGCCAACACTATTGTAAATAACTGGCTGGCAAACATTTATCAAAATGGCAGTCTTTACCCTTATGAATGATCAGACCATAGGTAATATAACCATAGCCAAAGGGGTCAAATCTTGACTTCAGACATTATAACTCCTGACCGTCTGCTCATGATATTTTGCTGCCAATCGTTAATACAAAACACTAATCATAATTGAGGCTGCCTTTGTTTACTGAGCTTCACTGTAATCGACCTAAGTAAAAAGTGACTACCCATGTTACGTTTAACATTTCCCCGCCATCACGCCCTGAAAATAAGGTATTGCTGAGTAATGTATTTCATGGATGAAATACAAGGCGTAACTTCACCAAGGATGGTGAATATACGCCGCTTACGTTCAAGCAATAGTTTATTTGAAGGATAAAGCGTGATGCTCGGGTGCGCTGAGAGTGTCCAGAGAGGGACCAGCGGCAGCCCCTCTTTGGCTGCCGTCGCCAGTGCGACAAAACCTCGAATAAGGTTTATTTAATCATTTACATCTAAGCCTTTAATTAACAAAAAACAACCAATCAATCAATTATGCAAAACATCAATATTAGCTAAAGCATGTGTGAAAAGCACAGTGTTGTTCTTCTAAAAGCGCAGCGCCTCTTAGCCCTCTTTGTGCATAAATCACTAAAAGACCTTATTAAACAAAGAGAAGTGAATGAGCAGAAAACACTGTAATAACGTTTACTCGCTCAGGCTAAAAAAAGTCGTTAGTTAGCTTGGTTTTTGGCTATTTTTCATCATTTCTAAATAGCGTCCCTCAATGAATTTTTTTTCTTTTGTAAGGTGCTTAAGTGCGTACTGGGTTTTTTCTAGCTCTTGTTTTAATGTGTCAAGCTCTTCACTACTTTCTGGCCCGTCAGTTTGTAACTGCAATTGCTGTAATAGTTGGTCTTGCTCTGCAATTTGCCTTTTATATTCGTTTAAAGTGTTAAGTAACTTTGTTTGATCGGGCGTTGACGATGTATCTGCGTTTGATGTTTTATCACTATTTTCGCTCGCGGTTTTAAGCGCTTCATAATCTGCTTGTAACTGGTCTTTTTCTTCTTGAAGTACAGTCACTGCATCATATTGTGCATAGAGTTTTTGACGGGTAACTTTTAATTTTTCAACACTTTTATCCAAATCCCCTTTAAGTTTGCGGATTAACTTATGCGAGCGTTTTAATTTTTTATTGAGATCATCGATTAGCTGTTGTTCTTTTTCGGTAACATGATCTTTGGTTGATGAAGTAACCTCAGTTAATTGCTGTTGTAATAGCATTTGTACACTGATTAACTCAGCGATAGTTTTTCGATTATCGTTAACATAGCTCATGGCATTTTCAACAGACTCTCTGCACATAGCTAAAGTAGCATCATCCATTGTGCCGTTACTTTTAACCATGCTAAGTGCAAATGCCCTAAACTCTCTGAGTATCAGTAAAAGAATATAAAACCACGCGGCTAAAATAAGTAGCCCAAAATTTATAGCAATATAATGATAAACCTCTGGCGGAAATACGGCATATGGCATTATTTAGTTATCTTAAATTAAGTGTTTATTTACTAGAGTTTAGCGCTGTGAAAAAAATCTGCCATAATAACAACAACATTAAAAAAAAAGTTACCTGTGTGAAAATACTTATCGTGGATGATAGCCATGCAACACTTGAAATAGTACGCCGAGGGTTGGAAAAGTTTGGCTATCGGAAGTTATTAATAGAAAAAGCCAACAATGCTAAATCAGCGTTAACGCTGATTGGTAGTTGGCACCCCGATATTGTGCTTACAGACTGGCATATGCCTGATATGTGTGGAGTGACGCTATTACGTGCAATAAAGCAAAGGCAACTTAATATAATAGTCGCGATGCTAACCACGGTTGATGAAAAGTCTCAAATTGAAGAAGCCATTAGCTTTGGCGCATCTTTTGTTCTATCAAAACCTTTTACAGATGAACAACTTCACGATAAGTTATTACCTCTGGTTCAACTTGTAGAAAATAACGAAGTCATTCCTGATGAAATTGAATTAAATGATGATTTAGCGTTGCCAAAGCTGTCGCAATTAGAACGGTTGTTTCATAAACATATAAGTCAGTCTTTAATCGTAAACACAATTCAACCGCAGGTATTCGATGAATCTAAAGTACCCTGTGTAATGGCTGTTTATGAGGATCCTAAAAGTCAAAAAGTACGCGCTATTGCCATACTTGATATTTATGCCGCCTGTGTAATGGCAAGTGGTTATAGTAGCTTGTCGGCTGAAGATATTAGTAACTCAATATTATCTGGCGTTGTTACAAACACAGCATTAAGCGCATGTAAAAAAGCATTAACGGAAACGGCTTTTGCCTTTTTAGACAAGCGAACACGCGTTAGTTTACAAATCAAAACGGTCAAAGTGATTACCACGCCTTTTCGTAAGCTCACTTTGCTGTATAAAACACCTGCTGAAAAGCGCATTGATTTTAGCTGCCAGCTTGAGGGCATGGCACAAGGTAAAATTATGCTAGTTGGCATTTAGTAAATTAAACTTACGTAGTTACCATTATAAAAAAGTTTAATTTTAAAAACACCCTGCTCCTGCAAAAGCGCAGCGTCTCTTCGCCCTCATGGTAAATCAATCACTGAAGGATCTTATTACACAAAGAGAAGTGGATGAGGAGTAAAAGAGTAAATTGAACATCAAACTCGTGACTGAAGGTTTACCCCGCGTTTCTATGTTTAATGTGCTAAGCCTGACGCGATATGAAATCGCTGCTACGAAAGACATTTACTGCTAAAAACAGTTTTTGCACCACAGAGGATCCCGAGGCGCTTTGCGCTGCACAGAGATGAATTGGTATTTTTTAAGCATTTCTCTGTGAACTCTGTGTTCTCGGTGGTAAATACTTATTTAGACTTAACTCTAGCGCGATATGAAATCGCTGCTACAGAACAATATATTGCTTTTTTACGTCCACTAAAACCGTATCGTCGCTTCGCTCCCTTTGTGAATAAATCACTTAAAGTTCTTATTTAACAAAGAGAAGAGAATGAGGAGTAAAAGAGTAAACAGAACAACCAAACAGCTTTAGTTTTTTCTTACTCTAAAAGCGCAGCGTCTCTTCGCCCTCGTTGTGCATAATTCATTAAAAGCTATTTGAACATGGAGAAGACAATAAGCAGAAAATGAGAAACCAAAACCATCACACAAAGCCGAGTGTCAGTGAAAAGTTAAATATTAGCTCCCCCGAACCTCGTAGCCCGTAGCCCGTAGCTTAAGTTAAATTAATCCAAACATGTTTAAACAAAAAAGGCGCTTCCGGTTAAGGTAAGCGCCTTTTGTTATTTTAACTGCTACTTATTTTACGATTTTCATTTCGTCTAATAGGTTTTGGGCGTTATCTACTTTATCCATTACCCACAGCATGTAGCGTGAATCTACATGAATTGAGCGGTTTAGTTCTGGGTTGTAATCCCAATCACCAATAATGCTTTCGTACACACCGTCAAACAGTAAACCCACCAGCTCGGCATTGCCGTTAAGCGTTGGCGAACCTGAGTTACCGCCTGTTGTATCTACATTTGATAAAAAGTTAACTGGAACAGTATTCATGCCACCAGTGTAATCACCATAAAGCTTCGCTTTAATTTGCTCTTGCAGCTTTTTAGGCGCATTAAATGGGTCAACATCGGTGTTTTTAGCCAGTAACCCTTCAAGTGAGGTAAACGGCGTAGCCACTAATCCATCTTGCGGAGAATACCCGCCTACCGTGCCGTAAGTTACACGTAATGTGCTGTTTGCATCGGCGTAAACCGGTTTGTTTTGCGCTTTGTTAAAGGCAATAATTGCACTCATTAACTCTGGGCGAGCAGCTTGTAATTTACCAGCCAGGGCTTTTGACTTATCTTCCTCAGCTTTCATTACTGTGAATATGGCTTTTGCATATTGCATGAACGGGTCTTGGCTTTGGTTAAGCTGGCTCAGTGTTTGTTCAAATAATGAATTACGTACAATTTCATTATCTAGCGTTGATTTGGCATACATTTCATCTAGCAATGCACTTTGTTTTGCTTTATCAAAACCGTTTTCTAAAGCAAAAGCTTTATCAATTTCACTAAAACGCTCTGCTTTAGGTAATGCTGCATATTGCTCTAAAAAGTGCAGTAATATAGCTTTATCTACATTGGCATCAAAGCGACGTGACATACGCTCAAGAGAAGATTTAATACGCGGTAAATCGCGTTCTTGATAACCTGATTCGCGCTCACTATTTGGCTTTTGTTTTTCAACCGCTAAGCGATATAAACGACGTGCCGTGCTGATCATTTGTGAACGATGAACATAGCCTACCATACGGTCGCGCTCACTATGCTCTTGCGATTGAGCTACTAATGCCGATAACTCATTAAGCACATTCCCGTAGCGCTGTTTACGCTCGCTATCGCTGTTTATCCAGCTTGTAAGCTCTTGTTCAAACTGTTTTTTACGCTCAAACATGGTGCCTTTTTTGAAGCTTTCAATCATCGAACCATAGTTTTTAATGTAGTTGTTGTAACCGGCTATGGTGCTTTCGTAAGCAATACGCGCTTTACTGCCATCTTCTGAGTTTTCTTCAATTAGTGACACGTATTTAGTATTGTGCATGCGCGCTTTAGGGTAACTGTCGTTAAAAACATAATCGACCTCTGCCGCAATACGGTAGCGATTAGTACGCCCTGGGTAGCCAGTTACCATAACAAAGTCGCCCTCTTGCACGCCTTTAGCACTTACACTTAAGTAAGACTCTGGCACGTACGGTATGTTGTCTTCGCTGTACTCTGCTGGCTTGCCGTCTTTACCTACATAGGCGCGGTAAAAACCAAAATCGCCTGTGTGGCGCGGCCACATCCAGTTATCTATATCGCCACCGTATTTACCTACGCCCATGGCAGGTGCATACGCTAAACGTACATCTTTAATTTCCAGTGATTTAATCAGGTAAAACTCTAAACCACCATGAAACGAATACACATTACAACGGTAACTAGCATCAGCTTCACACTGTGCAACGAGTTCTTTTTGATTTTTTTCTAACGCATCATAGCGTGCTTTTGCGCTTAGCTCGTTAGTGCCGCTAATCACTTTATCGGTCACATTGGTCACTGTTTCGGTTACGTACACTCGTGAACCTGGCGCAGCTGGTAAATCTTCAGTCGGTGTTTTTGCTAAAAAGCCATTTTCTAAAATGTTATTTTCAGGCGTTGAATTATATTGCACCGAACCATAAATACAGTGGTGGTTAGTTACAACTAAGCCTTTTGGCGAAACAAACGAGGCTGTACAACCGCCTAAGCTGATAACCGCATTCATTGGAAACTCGGTTAATTTTGAAATTGAATCAACGCTAATTTCAAGCCCTTTGGCTTTTAAAATTGACTCAAGCTCTGGTAGTTGATGAGGTTGCCACATGCCTTCATCGGCATGGACCGCAGAAGAAAGTGCCAGTGAACAGGTTGCTACCAATGTGGTAACAAGAGGTTTTAAACGCATTATAGAATCCCTTTTATTATTGAACCAGCAGATTACTCATTAAGTATGAGTTAGGTCAACTGCGCTGAGATAAATTGTTACAATATAGCGCTCAATAAACAAAAAAGGAGCTCAGGGTTTGTGACCCTAAGCTCCTTTTTAAACAAAAAGATAAACGATGTTAGTCGTCTTTTTTCACATCATTTGGATGCGCTACACCCATCCATGCTTTAAACAGCGCTTTTTGCTCAGCAGAGGCATTTTTATTAGCGACTACTTTTTTAGGTTTGTCGAAATCTTCAGACAACACAAGCTCAGTCGACATCAAAGCGTCACGGCGAATAAAATCAACAGTTACCTTGTCCCCTGCTTTAAAGGTTTCTAGGCTGGCGGTTAAGTCTTTCCCTACATGTTTTTTGTTAATAGCAACGAGTTTATCGTCGGTGGTTAAACCACCTTGCCATGCTGCACCATCGCGACGTACATGAGTAAGGGTGAGCAATTCACCGGTATTTTTAGTAAAGGCATCTAAACTTGGTGTAGCCTTGGCTTTTTCAGGCAGCTCAAAGCTCAAACCTACTTTTGCCAGTAATTCATCAAAATCTAAGCTGGCTGGTGTGCTAACATTTGCTTGCCACCAATTACTGTAATCACGCCCTGTTAGCTGCTTTAAAATTGCTAATACGTCTTTCTCAGTAAAACCCGCTGGTAGCTTATGCTGCTTATAAAGTTCGTTATGTACATTTTTATAGCTTATTTTACCTTGGCTTTTTTCAAGTAGGTCGATATCTAACGCCATCGACAATAACGAGCCTTCAAGGTAAATATTAGTGCCGTAGTTACGTGCATGATCGCCACCTTGATTTATCCATTTATCAAAGCTGGTTTCGCTAGCACTTTGCACTTCACGCCCTGGGGTTGTGAGATGGCGATTAATGGTTTTACTGAAGTTCTTAAAAAACTCATCGGTGGTTTGAATGCCTGAGCGCACTAATAAATGGTCTTCAAAATAGCTGGTAGACCCTTCAGCAATCCACAGCAGTTTTGAATAATTAATATTGGTATAGTCGTATGGCGCAAGCCCTTTAGGACGGTACGCTTTTACATTCCAAGTATGAATAAATTCATGTGCCGCTGTGCTTATAAAAGCTAAATAGTCTTCACGTTTAGCAAAGCGATCCCGTGGGCGTTGAATAATAGTTGAATTTAAGTGTTCAGTTGCGCCGCCCGCGCCCGATGTAGCATGTACCATAAATACATAACGCTCATACGGGTAGCTGTCCCAAATTACATTGCCCGTTGCTACAAGCTTTTTTAAATCGGTTAGCATCAGTTCTATGTCGTAATTACCTTCGCCCCACACTACTAGTTCGTACTCACGGCCATCAACTTCAAAAGTACGCAGTTCATTAACACCTGTTTCTATTGGTGAATCAACAAGCACGTCGTAGTCGCTGGCTTTAAAGCTGTGTTTATTCTTATAGTTTTCCATACCCGACACAGAGCGCCATGCTTTAGGTACGTTTAATTCAACCGTAACGGGCTCTTGGCGAAATGATTCGCTGAACATAAAAAAGCCAGATGCGTCAACAAACGCGTGGCTGTCGTCAATATGACGAGCGCGCTTACCTAGCTCATTGGCATACACTTGGTAATCAACATTGACTTGAGTCGGCTCATTTAAATGAACACGCCATGTGCTGTGGTCTATTTTTTCCCACTTTAATGCATTACCTTCATCGTCGCTGGCTTTAAAATAGCGAACGCCATTGGCAAGGTTTAAAATTTCGTAGCGACCAGTACGCCATGCTGGCAATTTTACATCTAAATAAGACTGCGCCGTTTTAGGAAACTCTACATTTACATCACCTAAATGATGTTCTGGCTGAGAGATATTTAAAGCGTAGTTAACGTCGGCAAATACAGGTGCTGAACAGGCAGCTAAAATTGATAAGGCAAGTAGCTTTTTCATGAAGGCTCTTTTTTATATAACGTATTGTTGTACCAAGGTTAACAAGACCCATTTTAAAAGTGAATTAAAAGCGGTAAATGCACTTATATTTAAGATCGCTCGTATTTTGTTATTAAAAACATTAAGTTTTTGATCTCATCCCTACTATTAATATGTTTTTGTTGTAAACTAAAACAATGAAGGTATTAAGATAATGGTGTGTAGGTGTCTAGGAGCTCCAATACGGTGGAACAAAAACTAAAGCAAGCAATCGACAGTAGAAAAGTAGTAGAAAGTGCTCGCCAACATCAAGTGAGTACGCTTTCTAATTTTGCAGCTAAGTTATCTTTAAGCTGTAAGGGACTTGATACTGAGCTTGATAACCGCCTAGCTAAGTTTCGAAGCGCATTAAACAAAGGAATGGGTTATGAAGACTTTGCTCCTTTGGTGGATGATATTTTAGCTTTGCTAAAAAACCAAGAAGCCATTCAACTAGCACATCAACGTGATCTTCTCACCAGTGTACAAAATGCAGGTAAGCAATTACAACAAACCAAAGGTTTACCTAACGATACCCGCAGAACACTGCGCCACTTACTCGATAACGAGCTAGACAATATTCAATCTGTACATGGTTTTATACCTGTTTTAAATCAGCTGATCACTTTTTATCATCAAGCTTTAATAGCTAAAAGCAACGATACCTTTAAGCCTCCAAATCTTAGTGCTCTCACTGAAAAGCTATTTAAATTAGTTAGTCAGTTAGTACTTGAAGAAGAAGCCAACGATGAGCTGTATTTAATAAAAAAACGTATCGCTAAAAATAAAGCCGTAGACCAACTTCTTGATGCAGCAATTGATGTAATCACACTCATTGTACAAAGCATTCAAGTTGAGCGTGCGTCAGCGCAAAGCTTTTTAACTTCATTAAATCAAACGCTTGGAGAGCTACATAGTTCATTGGTTTCAACCAGAGAACATTCTGAATCTATGAATGTTGAATTCGAATCAATTAATCAACGAATTGGTGAAAAATTAAAAAATTTAAATACACAAACAAATAAAGCAACATCAATTACAGAATTAAAGCAATTGGTTGAAAATGAGTTACGCTCATTGAGTGCAGACATTCTAGAAAAAGAACAACTGGAACAAAAAGATCGCCAAATTTTAATTTCTAGCTTTGCACAAATAAACGATAGAATTGGCAGTTTAGAAAACAAAGTTAGTAATTATAAAAAACGTTTAAATGAACAACGCTTTAAAAGTTTACTCGACAGTCTTACCAAGTTACCTAATCGAGCAGCCTTTGACGAACGCTACAATCACGAAATTAATTTGTTTAATGAACAACCGTCAGACATAACCTTAGTGGTTATTGATGTTGATCATTTCAAATCAATTAACGATCGCTTTGGTCACACAGCCGGCGACATTACCTTGCAAGTGATTGCCAAAGCGCTGCAAAAATCGATTAGACAAACTGACTTTATTGCCCGTTATGGCGGCGAAGAGTTTGTGTTATTAATGCCTCGTACATCACTTGATAACGCTGTCGAGCATCTCAATAAATTAAGACTGTCGATTAAAAAGATCCCATTTAAATTTAAAGACAAACAAATTCAAATTACCGTTTCGTTAGGCGCAACCCAATTTGAAGTGGGTGATACGCCTCTAAAAGCGTTTGATAGAGCCGATGAAGCTCTATACGATGCTAAAAACTCAGGCCGGGATCGTCTGTGTATTAGTAAATAGTGTTATGCACTTTTACCTTTGAGTATAAGGCATAACTACGCAGTAAATTTACCCAAGAGGTTTCAAGGAGAATGTCGATGCTAATACAATTAAACCCTACAGGGGTATTAGACTTATTGTCGCAGCTAGAAGTAGACTTACTCGAGCAATCATCAACCAGCGAACGCTACAGACTATTTAGAAACTGTGTATTGGCCGTGCTTAATGTAGGCAGCCACACCGATGTAAGCAATGATATTTACGATAAACATAAAGATTTTGATATACGCTTGGTCAGCCGTGAACGCGGTATAAAAATTGAATTAGAAAATCCTCCGCAAACAGCCTTTGTTGATGGCCACATAGTAACTGGTATACATGAGCACATATTTTCGGTTATTCGCGATATTTTGTTTATTTGCCAAAAGTATGAAAAAGACCTGCAGGAAACAAAAGCCATTACTCACATGGTTTTTGACATGCTAAGAAATGCCGACGCACTTAAAGTAAATAGCGAACCTAACATGATTGTATGTTGGGGTGGCCATTCGATTAACGAAGTCGAATATAAATACACTAAACAAGTTGGCTATGAACTGGGGTTACGTGGGTTAAATATTTGTACCGGCTGTGGGCCTGGTGCAATGAAAGGCCCAATGAAAGGCGCAACCATTGGCCATGCAAAGCAACGTATTACCAATAATCGTTATTTAGGTTTAACTGAGCCAAGCATTATAGCGGCAGAGCCACCCAATCCGATTGTAAATGAACTGGTTATTTTACCCGATATTGAAAAACGTCTTGAGGCATTTATTCGTACCGCACATGCCATTATAATTTTTCCAGGTGGCGCAGGTACAGCCGAAGAGTTGCTATATTTATTAGGTATTTTGTTACACCCCGAAAACGAAAAGCAATGTTTACCGGTTATTTTAACTGGCCCTAAACACAGCAAAGCTTACTTTGAAGAGCTTTGTAAGTTTATTCAAATGACTTTAGGCGATGCCGCACTGAGTAAATTTGAAGTGATTATTGATGATCCTCAATTAGTTAGCCAAAAGCTTAAATCGGCTATGAGCGGAGTTCGCGAATATCGTAAAAGCCAAGGCGATGCTTATTACTTTAATTGGACGTTGAAAATAGAAAATGATTTTCAGCAGCCTTTTTACCCAACTCATGAAGCCATGGCGTCACTTGATTTACATCTTGATCAGCCCAAACAACAGCTTGCAGCTAATTTACGCCGTGCGTTTTCGGGAATTGTTGCAGGTAATGTGAAAGAAGAAGGCTTAAATGTAATTAACGAGCATGGCCCCTATGTACTAAGTGGTGAGCCTGATTTAATGAAAGCAATGGACAAACTTTTACAAGCGTTTGTAGAACAAGGTAGAATGAAACTTCCCGGAAGTAAGTATATCCCTTGTTATACAATAAAAGCGTGAGTTTATAATTGAATCCCCATTTACTCCTTATTGATGCGCTTAATTTAATTAGGCGCATTTATGCTGTTGATGCAAACCAAAGCCATCATAGCGACGAACACATGTTAAAAGCATGCTGTGCCCGAGTTGCACATGCATGCAAAAAGCTTTTAACAACCACCAATGCAACCCATGCAATAGCCGTTTTTGATGGTGACAAAAGCTGGCGTTACCACTTTTATAAAGACTACAAACATTCGCGTGCTCCTATGCCAGAGACTCTAAAAAGCGCGTTACCTCATTTTAAAGCGGCCATTGAAGAAACCGGTATTGTGGTATTTGAACCGACTAACGATGAAGCCGACGATATTATTGCGACTTTAGCGCATAAAGCCGCTAATAATCAGATAAACAACACCATTGTCTCTACGGATAAAGGATTTTTACCTCATTTGAATGAGCATATTGAAGTATACGATTACTTTAAAAAGCAGCACCTGAATAAAGAACATATTGAAGAGCGCTTTGCTGTCGCTCAACATAAACTCATCGACTTTTGGGCACTCGCAGGCGATAAAACCAATGACATTCCGGGTGTGAAAGGTATTGGTGTTAAATCTGCGCAGCAATTGGTTAATCAATATAGCTCTATTGAAGAAGCGTTAAAGGATGAATCGTTAAACGCGCGGTTACAAAAAAAGCTGAATGAAGATATGGATATGTTTATTATTTCTAAGCAGTTGGTGAGTTTGCGTACAGATATCCATTTAGGCTTTAGTTTAAAGCAGTTAAGGCTTAATTAGTCGCAAGTTAATAGCACTGCACTTTAGCAGTACGTATACTAGTAATAGGTGTTTTGATCTGGGTTGGCAATGTTTAAAAAGTTTTTTAGGTATTTAATATTAGGATTAGGTTTATATGCACTAATAGCCACGACGGTTATTATGTTTTATAAAGACGATCCACAAGCTATGATTTGGCAAGATAGAGAAGCTTTTAATAAACGCTATATAGAGAAATTGCGCTTGGAAGATACCTTTACGCTAAATAATGTGCTTGAATACTTAGGTAGTCCAGATTTAACCTATGCTAAACGTGATGGCGAGCAAGTATGGCAAGTAATTTTTTATCGCACCCAACATAAAACCTCTGACGGCATCACCACCATGGATGAATGTACTGGGTTGCTATTTAAAAATGGCCAACTAATAATGTGGGGCCCAAGTGCTTATGAAAAATACCTTGAGCATAATGACGGGAAAACTTAATGGAAGCTCCACTGTCGGGTAAACTAAAAAAACTACTCGAAAGCACACAATTGCTTTTAAGCTCCCATAACAACAAAAGTCAGTGGCATACCTTTTACCCTCTTGTGTGTAAACTATCAGAGCAATACGCAGCGTTATACAAACAAAACCCAGCGGCCTTACAAACTCAGTTAAATCTATATAAAACACAATATAGTTACGCAACCAATTTAGTCGTTAATCAGTGTGTATTAACCTGTGCTTTGTGTAGTAGCCAAAACTACGACAACGATTTAACCGAGCTTTATATTAGTGCTTCACTGGTTGAGCACCTTTGTGTTGCTAAGCAATTAAATAAGCTAGCTCAACAGCAAGCGTTTAACGAAGCCGATAAAAAAATATGGTCGTTACGCCATAAGCTTGCTGCCAAAGTACTATTAACGGCTAAGCAACCTGCACATAAAATTGCCCATATTTTGGCTAAACTCAGCAAATACAAACATGCATTATTAGATACACCTAAAATTATGCTTTACGATGGTGCTAGTGTGGTGGTTGCTTTAGCGAATATACTAGCGCTTAACGTTACTTGTAATACAAAGCAACAGCACATAAATTTTTATAAAGCGGTCGCTGATTTATATATAAGAACCCCTAACTCATTTGCACAAGCGTTATTAAAAGCGTTAGTCGCTCATATAGGACAATATATACCAGGCAGCCAAGTTGTTTATGCCGACCAAGCTATGGTTTATTTAGCCACTGATACACAAGGCCGACACATTATAGTTAATAACGCCAATACTAAAATGGCATGGTATCGTATTAAAGCGTCCTTAGTGGATGACTCAAAAGCATGGGAATGCAACGATAATCGCTTATTTTTTAAAGTATGGGACAGTGAACATCTTAATATCCCGCATAATAATCACTCTGCACAAACGCCTTTGTATCAGTTAGTAAAACAAATAAAAACGCAAAAAGAATACAGTTTTAAAGCTTTAAACACCTTACTTACTCCCTACCCTGATGTTGTAAGGTCAGTATGCTTAGCAGTAAAGCACTACAATAAAGAGCGATTAGCCGCTAAAGATTTAAGGCACAGCTTATCTATGGTGGGTTACGATAAAGCACCCGCTATTATTCAAGGGGTCGTGTTTGAACAATTAGTAAATAGCATTGCTCATCCTCTACATGCTTTTTTATACACCCGTATTAGCTGTTTAGTAAATATATTAGAGCTATTAGTTAAATATAATCCTAGCGTTCAAAGTGAGCGTATTAGCTTAAGCTTATATGCCTATTTATATTATGTACTGATACATTACAGCCCTGATGTTTCAAGAAAAATCACCATAGATCAAACACCGAATAAAGCTCTTGATACACCGTTTAGTACATTTTTTGGTATAAACAACATAGATGGTTCTCATTTAAACAGTGAGCTTAATGAATTACTTAGTGGCGACCCATGGGCATCGGCTTTATTAAAAGCTGAGCAACTCCCTAAAAAGCAGCTTGATGATGCTAGTCAATTATGGGCAGCATTGAAAGTTGTGGCGCAGCGTATATTAAAACCCAACCAGCCATTAACAGCGTGGCAACAACAAACATTGAATCAACAACTTCGTCGCCATGGCTGGCAAACTGAGGAAGATTTTAATCAATCACTGCTGCGCTTAGGGTTACATAATAGTATTTAGCTGACTTATTATCACTATAATTTAAAGTTATACCCTGTATTCATACTATAAACTGGCAAAATGAGTGATATATTGGTATAAATGCCGGCTTAAATTTAGCACCCCTGTCATATAAGTAGTCTAAACTCTGAAAGTGTTTATTATTTATATGTGTATCCAAATCTTTAAAGGAAAAGTTCATGGCCAAACAAACCATAACAGTGATCAAAGGCGACGGCATCGGCCCAAGCATTATCGACTCAGCACTTGAAATACTAAAAGCCGCAGGATGCGATTTTGATTATGAATTTGTTGACGCTGGCCTAGCTGCGCTTGAAAAAACAGGCGAGTTGCTTCCACAAGAAACAATTGACACAATTGCTAAAAATAAAATTACCTTAAAAGGTCCACTAACCACGCCTGTGGGCGAAGGTTTTACATCAATCAACGTAACACTTCGTAAGCAATTTGGTTTATACGCTAATGTACGCCCGGTTAAATCGTTTGCCGGTACTAAAGCACGTTACGACGATATTGATATCATCACTATTCGTGAAAACACACAAGGCATGTATTCAGGTGCAGGCCAAGTTGTATCAGAAGATGGGACTGAAGCTGAAGCAAAATCAGTGATCACTCGCGAAGGCGCAGAAAAAATTGTTACATTCGCATACGAACTTGCTGTGCGTGAAGGCCGTAAAAAAGTGACCGCTGTACATAAAGCAAATATTTTAAAATCAACCTCTGGGTTATTCTTAAAAGTAGCGCGTGAAGTAGCTGAGCGTTACCCAGAAATTGAATCAACTGAAATGATTGTTGATGCAACATGTATGAAGCTTGTAATGACCCCTGAAGAGTTTGACGTTGTCGTTACAACTAACTTATTCGGCGATATCTTATCTGACTTATGTGCGGGCTTAGTTGGCGGTTTAGGCATGGCGCCTGGTGCAAACATTGGCGAAGATGCTGCTATTTTTGAAGCTGTTCACGGTAGTGCGCCGGATATTGCTGGTAAAAACCTTGCGAACCCAACGTCAGTAATTTTAGCCTCTATTCAAATGCTAGAGCATTTAAACATGGGCGATACAGCTGAGCGTATTCGTAGTGCTGTTGCTGATGTAATTAAATCAGGCGACCGTACTACTCGTGATCTAGGCGGCAGCCACGGCACTACTGATTTCACACAATCAGTAATTGACCGTCTGTAATTAATACTGTTAGATTAATAAGCCAGCATTAGCTGGCTTTTTTTATGTCTAAGAAATACCGTATTTATGCGTTTTTAACCACCTTCCTCAAGCCCAGCCACAACATAAAACTGCATAATATCTGCTAATAAGTAAGAAAAACTCACTAAAAATAGACGAATAGATTAAAATGAATTAAAAAATGAAATTTTAATCTAAAAATGCAGTTTTTGGTTGACATAAGTACTCAAAAGCCTTAAAAATAACCACATACAAAAATTGTAATTTAAACAGTATTTTATTTTAAGAGCAAAACATCATGAATACACAATTTCGCCTTTTAGTCTTACTCGTACTGGTCTTAGTGATAAGCCCAGCGGGGATGTATTAAAAGGTGAAAAATGCTTTTTAAAACCCTCGCACTACGCGAGGGTTTTTTTTTGCATATAATCAACAGAGGAATGAGGATGAGTAGACAAGAATATAATGGCTCTGAATTGGTTGTTAAGTCATTAAAAGAGCTAAAGGTAAAGTATATATTTGGTTACCCCGGTGGCTCAGTATTAGATTTATACGACGCACTTTTTCAGCAAGATGATATTGAGCACATTTTAGTACGCCATGAACAAGCGGCTACACACATGGCCGATGGCTACGCAAGAGCAACCGGTGAAGTGGGTGTTGTACTTGCTACATCCGGACCTGGTGCAACAAACTGTGTAACAGGCATAGCAACTGCGTATATGGATTCAATTCCTATGGTGGTATTATCAGGTCAAGTGCCAACAAATCTTATTGGCGATGACGCGTTTCAAGAAACCGATATTGTTGGTTGCTCTCGCCCTATTGTAAAGCATAGCTTTAATTGTAGAAGCGCGAGTGAAATTCCTAATATACTTGCCAAAGCTTTTTATATTGCCAGCACAGGACGCCCTGGTCCTGTTGTAGTAGAGCTTCCTAAAGACATGCTTAACCCAGAACTAACTTTTGCTTACAACTTTCCAGCGGCAACTGAGCTCAGAACCTATAATCCAAATACAAAGGGTCATTCTAAACAAATTCGAAAAGCTGTTACTGCTATTTTAGAAGCGAAGAAACTGGTTATCTACTCGGGTGGCGGTATTGTGCTTTCAAACACCTCAGAGCAACTAACTCATTTAGTCGAGTCACTTAACGCCCCTATTACCAACACGCTTATGGGACTAGGTGGCATATCGGGCATTCACCCTAACTTTATTGGTATGTTAGGTATGCACGGTACATTAGAAGCAAATAAAGCCATGGCCAATGCCGATGTTATTTTGGCGCTTGGCGCACGATTCGATGATCGGGTTACTAATAACGTTCAAAAATTCTGTCCTAATGCCACTATTGTACATGTAGATGTTGATCCAACCTCTATTTCTAAAACTATTAAATCTCATATTCCTGTTGTTGGCTGTTTGGCGACGGTACTTGAGCAATTACAAACTGCCATAGATAACAGTCCAATTAAAATTGATCGCAGTGCACAAGAAGATTGGTGGCGACAAGTGATCAGCTGGCGTGAACAAAAATGCCTTAGTTACAATAATGATGGTGACAAAATTAAACCTCAAGCAGTTATCGAGGCAATATATGAAGCCACTAACGGAGATGCTTATGTTAGCTCTGATGTTGGCCAACACCAAATGTTTGCGGCGCAGTATTACCCATTTAAACACCCTCGTCAGTGGATCAATTCAGGTGGCCTAGGGACTATGGGTTTTGGATTACCTGCGGCAATGGGCGTTAAACTGGCTTTTCCTGAAAAAGAGTCTTTATGTGTAACTGGCGACGGCTCTATTCAAATGAACATCCAAGAGCTATCAACCTGTTTACAGTATAACTTAGCAGTAAAGGTGATCTCCTTAAATAACCGCTCACTGGGTATGGTCAGACAATGGCAAGACATGATTTATGGTGGCAGACACTCTTCATCGTATATGGAGTCTTTACCTGATTTTGTAAAGCTTGTTGAAAGCTATGGCCATGTAGGGATCAGGGTAAACACCCTTGATGAATTACAACCTGCGATAGACAAAGCAATGTCGATCACTGATAGATTAGTATTTTTAGATATTTTAGTAGACGAAAAAGAACATGTTTACCCGATGCAAATTAAGCATGGTGGCATAGACGAGATGTGGTTAAGAAAAGGAGTGAAAGCATAATGCGTCGTATATTATCTATATTATTAGAGAATGAACCCGGTGCGTTATCACGTATAGTGGGGCTTTTTTCTCAACGAGCATACAATATTGATAGCTTAACGGTGGGCACTACAGATGATGAGTCTCTTTCTCGTATTACGGTAACCACTAAAGGCGATGACAGAATTGTTGAGCAAATAACGAAGCAAGTAAACAAACTGGTCGATGTACTTAAAGTTATTGATTTAACTGAAATGAGTCACATAGAGCGCGAACTTCTGTTAGTAAAAGTCTTTGCCAAAGATGAAGCGACTCGTGCGGCAGTTACCCGCGTTGTTGATGTATTTCAGGGGGCTATTTTAGATATGGGCCGCCAAAGTTACAGCCTTCAATTAGTAAGCAGCACCGATAAAATAGAATCGTTTTTGGATACCTTACGCCACGAAACCGACATTATAGAAGTAGTTCGCTCAGGTGCGGTCGGCATTGGGCGGGGAGATAAAGCACTTAAAGCTAAATAAGCGTTAAATTTAGTACAAAAAAAGGGCTAAATAGCCCTTTTTTTATTCATAAATCCCAAATTATAGATTTACTTGGTCTTTAAGACCTTTACCTGGTTTAAAGCTTGGAATAGTCGCTGCTGAAATTTGGATTTCTGCACCCGTTTGTGGGTTACGACCCGTGCGTGCAGCACGTTCTTTAACTGAAAAAGTACCAAAACCAACTAATGCAACAGAGTTGCCTTCTTTTAATGAAGAAGTTACAGCGCCTGTGAATGCGTCAAGTGCACGTGTAGCGGCTGCTTTAGAGATTTCTGCGTCAGTAGAGATTTTTTCAACTAGTTGAGCTTTGTTCATTATTAGATTCCTATTCGTTATTATTTTGCCTTCGCAAATCCTATCTTTATGCATTTTCGAAGAGTTAGCAACAGCAAATTACGTTTTTTATCTAAAATACTAAAAAATTAGTAAAAATAAATAAATTAGCTGTAAAATACAGAGAGTTGGGTTAACAAAAGCTTAATTTAGGCACACTATTAGTGCAGTTTTGCACTTTAATGGCTCACTGTACCTTTTCTATCACTAATGTTACTTCGCCGACTTCAACACCAAACTTGACGATAGAAGTGCGATTTATTAAACGCGTACTTGTTACTAGGTACATCCAATCGTCAAAGTTTACTTCCAATGTGCTGCCATCGTAAGGGATCTCGACATTGTAATTCCAGTGAAACACACTGCCGTCACTCTCACCGGTAGCTATTCCTAAAACATCAGAGGCTGTTCCTGTTAATGTGTTATCGTCGTTTAAGGTAATTTTCCAGATGCGTTTTTGTGTCTCACCATCATCGTAAATAAAGTCTTCTTCAATAGTGCCCTGATTACCGTTCCAAGTAGCCTTTAAGTCAACAACAAGCTTGCGGGTTAATTCACCTTTAAAGTCTTGTACAACGCCATAGGCTTTTAAATCGCCACTGAAAAAAGCCTTAAAATCGAAATTTGGCTCAGAACCCTTATAATGTTCAACACTTGGGGCTGAACAGCTGACAATAAAAAAACTAACTGCCAATACCATGGCGACTTTAACGCGTTTTAGGTTAATCATATTAAATCCCTAGTAGTTGATTTCTAATTGTTGGTTCTGACGTGTTTTCACTTAACCAGATAGCTAAGAAATCCTCAGCAAATGTGGCATCGTTAATACGACCTATTTGGTTCTCATTGTGAAAAAAAGTACTGTACCCTTGCTGATCAGTCAGTAGAGTTAACGATTCACCTTTTTTAATATTTGGCCATATGGATAGTAACTTATCTGCATAGCGCTCTGAAAGTTGGGGTTTACCTAAGTGCTGCCACTGTTCATTAGTCGCTTTCACAATGTCTTTAGCGTCAAAGTCACGCAAATAAGTTAAGGTAAATTTAACAGGAGCTTGCTTTGCTGTGTAAGTGCCAGAAGGTGTGTAAAGCGTTGCATCATAAACATCCCAAAACAGGTATTCCATGCGTGCTTCACCCACCTTGTTAAACTGAGTATCGGCATTAGCTACAGGGCTAAATAAAACATAAACCATGAGTAAATTTAGAAGCGTTTTCATCCTTATCTCCAAGCAGTATTGTGTTATTGCTTAACAAACGCACCAATTTTACCGTTTATAAATAAAATAAGGGTAAACGTTGCAGCCCATAAAGCACCGTAAAGTGGCCAAAATTGCCACAGTGGCATTCCTAACTCTAGTACCTCAAATCGTGAGCCGGCCCAATAACTGCCTGGCGCGAATAACAAACACACACAAAATGCTTGCCACAGTTTAAGCTTAGTTAGAAACGACATTGAAGTGTTAATACACAGCACTAGTGCAATCCATAAAAACACCAGCCAAAATGGGAACGGTTGAACTTTAAATTCAAATAACCCTAGCTGAACCGCAATAAATTCACACAATAGAGCCAATGGCAGGGCTTTTAAAACCAGTAAAGCGTCTTGTTTTTTTTGTGCTGATAAGTAAAACATCAACGCTATGACTACAGCAGAAAAAACTAATGAGCCCTGTTCAAGTAGCAGGCACATAAACCACACCACTTGAAACAGCACAAAATTAATAAGCGAGTGCAATCTCATCATTACTACTCGTGAAGCGGGGTTTGCGTGCCATTAAATGCACGGTACTAGTTGCTCGGGTTCTGAATGCCCCCTCACAATAGGCAAGGTAAAATAGCCATAAGCGATAGAAACGGTCATCAAACTTATTACTATCAAGCTTTGGCCAGCTGGCAATAAAACGCTCACGCCAATCTGCAAGAGTGCGGGCATAGTGAGCACCAATATCATTGATAGTGTGTATATTCATATCGGTGTTATTTTTAATTTGTTCACTCATTTCATTAAGCGAAGGCAAACACCCACCAGGGAAGATATACTGTTGTATAAAGTCTGAATTTTTTAAGTAATGTTGATAACGCTGATCGCTAATCGTAATTGCTTGAATAAGCATAGCACCGTTATCCTTCAATAACTCACCGCACTTAGTGAAGAAGCTGGGTAAGTATTCATGCCCAACGGCTTCTATCATCTCAATTGAGACTAACTTATCGTATTTGCCAGCCAATAAGCGATAGTCTTGCTTGAGCAATGTGATTTTGCTTTCAAGCCCAAGCTCTTTAACCTTGTTAGCAACATAGTCGTGTTGTTCGTCAGAAATAGTTGTGGTCGTTACATGACAGTCGTAATGAGTTGCAGCATAAATTGCAAACGCCCCCCACCCTGTACCAATTTCAATAACCGTATCACCTTTTTGAAGCTCAACCTGTTCGCATATACGTTGTAGTTTGTATTGCTGGGCTTGCTCTAAGGTAGCATCTTTAGTTGGATATACTGCACTCGAATAAAGCATTTCTTTGCTTAAAAAAGACTCGTATAAATCATTTCCTAAGTCATAGTGAGCAACAATATTCTTTTTTGAACCGGCGTGTGAGTTTTTGTTTTTTATGTGATTTATACGGTGAGCGATATTGCTAAAAAACGCGAATTTCTTTTCAAATGCATCTAATTGATCTTGGTTAATCGCAAAAATTTCGATTAGGCGAGTTAAATTGTCACATTGCCACTGCCCTAAAATGTAAGACTCGCCCGCCCCCACACTTCCAGAAAGAGCAAACGCTTTGTACATGGCATTATCGTTAACGGTTACCGTTACTTTTAGCTCTGAAGACACATCCCCAAATACAGACTGTTGATTGTTCTCAACTAGCACTATCTGACCCGTTTCAATTGACGAGAACGCTTTAAACACTAACTTTTTATAAAAATTAGTAAACCAACTAGTGCGTTCCTGAACGCGTAAGCTCGATACCTTTTCCATATACTTACCTATATTATTGTTATTACTTGTAAAACAACATAAATTAAATTTTAAAGTTTGCCTGAGTGACCTAAAAATGGGACTTTTTTAACAAACAACTTAAATGCCTGATAGTAAATACCTCTGAAAATAGACCATGTCATCGCAGGAAAGCGCTTCAACAGCTTGCTCATTTGTTTATTGCACAAGGGTTGGCGCTGTAACCTTAATGAAGCATCAAAAAGTAGTTCTTCATCGCGCTTATTTTCTATACGTATCAGTATATTGTCTTTCTTTTGTCGCACAGTCCAATGATAGTTCATATCCAAATTCATAAAAGGTGATACGGAAAATACTTTCTTAAAGTTCACTTTTTTTTGTAATGGAACCAAGTAGTAATGTCGCTCATTCCATGGAGTATTACTCACCTCAGCCACCATGTAACTAAATTCATTATCTTGATGACCAAAAAAATAAAAGTTAACTGGACTAAAATAAATGCCCAAACAGCGTAATTGTCCTAGCAGGTATACATGACTAAATTTTTCATCTACGCCCAGCTGGGATAGCTGCGCATGAGCACGCTCTATAATGGGCTGATGTTGACTATCGGGTAACCCCTTTAAATAATCAGATTGCTCAAACTTTAATGCTTTAAAACCTGAAGTCCCAAGCTGCTTATGGACGCCATTGAGCGAGTCAGTATTATTTAAATCAACCCACAGCATATAAAGTGGGTAATTAAACGCATGGTGTTTTACAGCAAAACGGCGATGCTTTACATCGCCTAAATACACTGCATTAGTCAAACTCTACTCCAAGTTGTTTTGCAACATCGACGGCACTGCGCACACCATCCTCATGAAAGCCGTTATACCAATAAGCCCCACAAAAATAAGTATTGTTTTGACCGTCAACCGTATTTTTCAGCTGTTGAGCAGCAATAGATTGTTGATTGAACACAGGATGGTGATAAGTAAACTCACGTAAAATCTTGCTTTGATTGATCCCTTCTAAGTGATTTAAAGTGACACAAAACTGGGTATCAGACTCTATCCCTTGCAGTATATTCATTTGATAAGTAACAACAGCGGCTTTGTCGGTATTATTATTTAGTAAATAATTCCAGCTCGCCCACGCTGCTTTCCTATCTGGTAATAATGATACATCAGTATGCAGTACCACCGAGTTTTCAGTGTATGGGATAGCGCCCAACACCTTATTTTCTTGCTCGCAGGCATCACCGAGTAACGCTAACGCTTGATCTGAGTGACACGCAAAAATAACTTTATCAAACAGGGCTTGCTGACCATCAGCAAATGTAATGGTGGCTCCCTGCTCGTCTCTGGTTACCGATTTAATGTCAGTGTTTAACTGTATTTTATCAGCAAAACCAGCAATCAACGGTTTAATGTATTCACGAGAGCCACCCGGAATAACATACCATTGCGGCCTATTGGTAATGTCTAATAAACCATGGTTAAAAAAGAATTTTACAAAAAACTCTACGCCCACGTCTTCCATTTCTTTAATGCTTGTCGACCAAATAGCCGCACCCATTGGCAAAATGTAGTGGTATTTAAAGAAGTCATTAAAGCGATGTTGTTGAAGCAACTCACCAAGTGATTGCTCAGTGTATTGGCCTTTTTCATACAAAGCCTTGCACAGTTTATTAAAGCGCACGATATCGTACAATAGACGCCAAAACTTAGGTCTCACTATGTTTCTGCGCTGAGCAAACAAACTAGTGAATGTATGCCCATTGTACTCAAAACCTGTGGCTTCATTATGAACGCTAAAGCTCATTTGGGTCGGTTTACGTTTTACACCAATACGTTCAAGCAGCTTTTCAAAGTAAGGGTATGTTCTATCGTTAAATACGATAAAACCGGTATCAACTGCGTAGTTAATACCGCTGTGATTTACATCAACCGTGGCAGTATGGCCACCAATATAATCGTTCTTTTCAAATAGTGTGACATCATAATGCTTGTGCAATAGGTGTCCGCAAGTTAAACCTGATACACCAGTCCCAATTATTGCTATTTTTTTCAACGGGTTAATCCTTTTGCAATTTTAAGCCAAAGCGAAAGTGGCAATATTCGCAGTGCTTTTAATATAAGTGTGAAACGATACGGAAAATGGACTTCTTTACGACGTTTTTTTACGCCTTTGATTATATAGTCAGCCGCTTTTTCAGCACTAACAGCCATAGGCATAGGGAAATCATTTTTGTCTGTAAGCGGTGTTTTTACAAAACCAGGATGGACTAGTGTTACATCAACGTCGTTTAAATCAACCGCAAGGGTTTTAGCTAAATAGCTTACACCCGCTTTTGATGCGCCATACGCTTCTGAACGCGGTAATGGTAAATAAGTAACACTCGAACTAACCATCACTAATTGGCCGCCTGATGTTATTTTGGGTAAAAGTGCTTCTAAGCAATACCCCATAGAAAGTAAGTTAACATTAATAACACGCTCAAAGAGGGCGCTATCAAAATTGCGTGCATCATCAACATACTCGCAATTACCGGCGTTAAGAATAACGCGGTCAAATTGCGGGTAGCCGAGAGTGGCAGCTTTTATATCTTGCAAGTTGGTTGCATCAAACTGGCAGGTTTCTATGTTGTTATGCTTGGCAAGTTCAGCGAGCTTTTGCGTATTTCGTCCACACGCAATGACTGTGTCACCTTGCTCTGCATACTTTATCGCGAGTTGTTCACCTATGCCTGATGTTGCACCTGTAATAAGCGTAATCATAATTAACCAGCCCTTTTATCAATAAAATTAATAATGTTGCCCAGTAATGGAATATGCTTATACAAAAGCTCTCCAGCATTAAAGTAATCGCGGTGTTTAATAATTTTCGCACCTTCAAATACTAGTTTACTGTGCCCTTGCACTGAAATTGTATTGCCCGCGTTAAGTTTTGGGTGAGAATAATGCATTGTCCAGTATACAAATGCATTATTATCACTGGTAAATGAGTCGGTTATGTCAAATCGACAATACTTAACATTACTATATAAACCACAAAAATAACGTCTTAGATCTTCAAGACCATTAATTTCGTGCAGCGGATCTATAAAGTGAATGTTTTGAGCGTAAATTTCAGTTAATAACTCCAGGTTATTTTTATCAAGCTTTTGATATATTTCTACAAATTTATCGACTGATAATTGGTTATCCATATCACACCTTAAATGCAGCTAAAGCCCTCGCTCGTGCCGCTTTATGATCAACTATTGCTGGCCAGTAACAGTGTTCACTTTGTCCCGTTGCTGCTAAGTAAGTATGTGGGAAATGAATGTGTTTATCTGGCACTTTTTGTAATTCAGGCAGATATTTACGAATAAAATCACCATTTGGATCAAAGCGTTCACTTTGGGTGATGGGATTGAATACTCTAAAGTAGGGTTGAGCATCACAGCCGGTACTTGCAGCCCATTGCCAGCCGCCATTATTTGAGGCTAAATCGCCATCAATCAGATGCTGCATAAAAAACTGCTCGCCTTTGCGCCAATCAATCAGTAGGTGCTTAGTTAAAAAACTCGCAACCACCATTCTTAAACGATTATGCATCCAGCCTGTTTGCAATAGCTGTTGCATGGCGGCATCAACAAGTGGATAGCCTGTACGGCCTTCGCACCATTGCTTAAACTCAGCGTCACTGTCACGCCAACTCACACTATCGTACTTTTCGTTAAAATTGGCACCGCGTGAAAGTTTTGGGAATTCAGCAATTAGATGTTTGTAAAATTCACGCCAGATCAGTTCGTTAACCCAGGTAAACGTTTTACTTTTTGAGGTGGTCAGTATATCGGGGTAATGTTGTTGTATATTAACCATTAATTGTTTACTACTAACAACCCCTAGTGCTAAATAGGGGCTTAAGCCCGATGTTCCTTTTACACTGGGTATGTCTCGTACGTCATCATAGCTTGCTAATTTATCGTGAATAAAATTATCGACTACGGTTGATAAAGTATCATCGTCAACAGGCCATTTTATTGAGCTTTCATCACCACTTAGTAACTCACACTGTTCGATTTCTATCGGCTCTTCAGATAACGGCCACGGTAATAAACTAAAGTGTGTATCTTGATACTGCTTTAACCATGCGCGTTTAAACGGTGTAAATACTTTATACATTTCATTATTTTGAGTGCGTACACTACCTACGGGAGCAATGATATCACCCTCGTATAAAGTAAATGTTATTTGCTGTTGGTCGCACTGTGCCTGAATCGCTTTGTCTCTATTAAATTCATTTAGCTCATACTCAGTGTTGGCTATTATGTGTTTAATATCGTGTTGCTGACAAAAATCGAGAAGTTTAGTTTGGCAATCGGCAAAAAAAGGGGCGTCTATTACATGCAAATTTACGCCATATTTGGCAAGTTCTTCGCGAATATAACTCACTCTGCGTTTTAGTAAGTCAATTTGAATAGCAGCAGTATTATGCTGTGCCCATTGTTTTTCGCACACAAAAAAAATGGCGTGTTTAGCACCATTATTTAGCGCTTCAATAAGCGCCTCGTTAGAAAAAAGGCGCAAATCGCGCCTAAACCAAAATAGTGTATTCATTACAAACCGTAACGTAGCTTAAGTTCATTAGGATAAGGGTTAAAGTAAATTTGCTTACTTAAATACTCATTCGGGTGAACCTTTAAATGATGTTTAAGCAATGTTAGTGGTACATAAAGCGGCACCAACCCTTGGCGATACTCATCAATTGCATCTCGCATTTCTTCCTTTTCGATTTTTGATAAATCTTTTTTGAAGTATCCCTGTAAATGCATTAGCGTATTTGAATTATTTTTTCTTGAAGCAGGACGTTTAAGCGCTGTCATTAAGCCCAGAATATACTCATCGGCCAGAGCGTTAACATCGTCCCCAACGAACGTTCCGAGTAGATTGCCTAAATCACGATACGCTTGATAATTATGAGCCATTAACAAATATTTGTATTGAGCATGGAACTGGGTCAAACGATGCACAGTAACGGGCTCTTTCACTAACTGTTGCCAGTTATGTAATGTATAAACACGCATTACAAAGTTCTCGCGCAAATGAACATCGTTTAAACGTCCATTTTCTTCGCAAGGTAGTAAGGGATTATGTTTCATAATTTGTTCAGCAAAGAAACCAACGCCTTCAGAAGTGTTACCGGTTCCTGCTTCATTGTAGATTTTTACCCGCTCCATGCCACAGCTTGGGCTCTTAGCACAAAAAACGAATCCACTTAGATGCCCTGCTTGTTCTGTAGCTATTTTCTTACCGTATTCTGTGAGCTGTGGGCCAACATCTCCCGTGCCATCCGGACGACACACTTTGATAGTATCGCCTGTTTTTACTTGACGAATGGTTGGACGAGGTATTGGTAATCCTACCGCAACCTCAGGGCAATACATTTTATATTCAACATGCTTGGCCAGCTCTTCCATACAAAAATTTGATTTTTTATGGCCACTGTCAAATCTTACCTTTTCGCCTGCCAAGCAGGCGCTAATACCTATTTTTATTGTATCTGTTTGCATAGATTCTCTTAATAAATCAAGCCACCAATTGGATTAAGTAACTTGCTAAGTCCTTTATTGAAATGTAGCGCACTACTAACAACAGTAAAGCACAAACATCCCTCTTTTGTTAGGGGGGTGTGTTGATGACGGCCATCTTGCCAAATAAAGTCACCAGGAACATAACTGCCCTCTTCGTCTGTAAATTCACCATCAAGCAGTAAAGTAACCTCAAAACCGGTATGTGTGTGCTCCGGAATTTCTCCACCAGCATCTATATGTAACAAGCTTGAACGTAAATGGCCATCATCAAGGGCAATTCGAGAACGCGCAAGCTTACCTACTTGGGTAAATTTACCATGCGAGATCCGTGTTAAAGCTCTCGGCAAGCTGTAATTATGCTCATTAACATTAATACTAACTGGTTCAACAGAATATACTTCATCAATCGAGTCATCGGCAGTGATCATATCAAGTAAACTTGATTCAATTACATCATCGGCTTGCTCATCAGTTGCCACATCCATATTGTCACTAAAAACTGCTCGCGCATTAGCCGCTTCAAGTTTTTCAACTTTAGCTTGGCACACTGGGCACATATCAACATGTATTGATACGGCAAGGCTAAGCGATGCTGGAAGTGTTGCTGCACAGTATTGTGTCAGTAGTGTTTCACTCGGGTGATGTTTAATCATGCTGATCTCCCATTTCATTACGTAATTTCTGCAAGGCTAAACGTAATCGTGATTTTACCGTGCCTACTGGAATGTTTAATTGTTGAGCTAACTGCTCTTGCGACATATCTTGAAAATAAACGCCGCGCACCACTTCTCTTTGCGCTTGAGGCAGTTTATCTAAATAACGTTTAATTTGTTGGTCTTCAAGGTGGTCGCTGTATTCATGATCTGTATCTTCAGATTCATTCAATAACGGCCAAATGTCTTCGCTAATATTTTCTTCTTTGTTACTTTTCATTTTACGAAGCATGTCAAAAGAGGCGTTACGCATTACGGTATAGACCCAAGTAGTAGCTGCACCCTTTTCACTATTGTATAAGTGGGCTTTACGCCATACGGAAGTGAGGGTTTCTTGAACTAATTCCATTGCTTGGGCTTCAACACCAAACTGCTTTATGCCGAAGCGCTTAATCTTAGGTGCAAAATATTCAAACAAGTACGCGAAAGATTTTTTATCGCGAGATTGAGCTACATTAACTAATGCTTCCCTGAGTTCCGTACTTGGTGTTTCTGGCATGGCAGTGTACTTACCTGTGTTAGGTTCACAACTTAGTGATTGTTGTTGACTTACCATAGTAAAATGTCCCGTTATTGCTTTAGTGAATACCATTACGAGCAATGGTTACAAGCGGATCATAATTATTTTAGGCAAATTCGTTATTAATCACAGTATGGAGGAAACTAAGCAAGTTATCAAAGTTAGTCTCAAATGCAAGTTGTTGTTTTTTCTCTATAGAAATGGGAAGTAATTCAAGCCATCGTGCAACAATCCACGTGAGTTTATTAAACTTGGTGGTTTTGTAAAGCGATTGCAAATCGGGGTTATTCGCAAAGACTTCTTCTAGTGTCACTTGTAAAAAGTGGTGCTGACCAATTTCGTGGTTGTCTTTGTTGTACCAATAAGGTGTGTTGCAAGCGGATACATCACCATGGCGAAGTTCCTGCTCATCTTGATACACGTTATCTATTTGCACACTCTTAGATGCAAATACATCAATTAATAGCATACCACTTTCGTCTTGATCAAAGTCAATAACATCCATTAAACAGCCTTGGGCGCTTATGTTTAACGGGGTGTCATGCTCAAAGGTACATAAAACAAAACCGCTATTGGTTTTTAATGCGTTTTTTACCATCGTTAAATAACGAGGCTCAAATATACGTAATCGCGTATAGCCTTCAGGTAATATAAATATAGGTAATGGGAAAATCGCACGTTTCATAAAGTCTACTTCTTTCAAACACTCTGCCTTTATTTACGTGCGCTTTATTCAAGTCGATCAGCTTTAGTTACATCGATTGCTTTACAGTGCAAATGCATCCGCTAATTAAACCTCATTCCCACATTTTTTATCATGTAAACCAAGTAATAAACACTCAGTATACTTGCCACAGGTGCCAACATTAAGGCTAATAGTTCGAACTCACTGTTCATTACTCTTATTCCCTTTTTTATTGCTTTGGTTGTGCTTTAACTACACGTTGTTTTTCGTCCATGTTGCTATTATCAACCACAGGATTACTTTCAAGTAAGCTGTCAAGAATAACCTGTGCATCAAAAGAAACGGCTTCTTTTACTGACTTTTCAAGTTCATTGCTTGCCTGTGACACATAAGTAGACACAGTGTTAGTTAGCATATCTGTAATATTTAAATCGACTTCTGTAGCGTTAACGTTAGTTGAACCTAATACAAGTAAGCTTGCGATTGTGATGTTGATTGAAGTGTTCATAATAGTATTCCTTGTTTGTTTATTGGTTAGTACGCTTAGTTACAATCAAGGGCTATGCCATAATGAATAAACTTTGTAAGCCATTGTTTTAAAATGAAATAAATTAATAAAAAAGAAATCCACAAAATCTAGGTTAGTAAATTTGACCAATTAATTTTAAAATAAAACCAAATAATAGTGTGTTTGTTAATGTTCAGTAAATTAATGACTTTGTTTCGTATTTGAAAATTTCAGCGTACACATGTACACTAAAATTCATTCGCAAAGTGGTAGGATCTGTTATGTCTTTTGAAGCTCCCTATTCTAAAAAAGAAGAGCTGTTAAATGTTATTAGTCATGCCTTAGGCATTGTATTTGCTGCTTTTGTTTTTTGGGATTTAGTTAAACAAACTAATAGTGTGAAAAGCTATGCCAGTACTCTGATATACGGCAGTAGCTTGTTTATTTTATTTTTATCTTCAACGCTTTATCACGCCAGTGTGCGCCCAAGATTGAGAGCGTTTTACAAAAAATGTGATCATTGCGCCATCTATTTACTGATTGCAGGCACCTACACGCCCTTTTTGTTGCTGTCGTTATCTGGGCTCTGGTCTTGGGCTACCTTAGTCTTTATTTGGACAGTAGCGTTTGCAGGCATCGCTTATAAGCTATTGGTTAAAAATGGCAATAAAAAAGTATCACTGGCTACTTATTTATTAATGGGATGGTTTGCATTAGCCATTGTGTATCCGCTTTATTTAAACGTGCCTATCAATGCACTTTATTGGCTATTAGCTGGCGGCTTATTTTATAGTGTAGGTACTATTTTTTACAGTGCAAAAAGCACTCAATATAGCCATGCTATTTGGCACCTCTTTGTTATTGGCGGATGCGTTAGCCATTATATATCGATCAGTAATTATGTTTATTAGGCTGGTTAGCCATATAGATTAGTCTGGTTTGAGCTGTGAGTTCAACCATTCGATGCAACACACAGCGAGAAACGGTCATTGAGATTGACTAAATATTGTCGTTAATAGATTAGTTAAACTGCTCTTGCGCATATATTCATGAAAATGAGCGCTGTGCGCATATTGGTCCATTTAACTTTACCTAAAAAATTTAGAAAACTTAGTGATAGTAATGCCTTAGATAATTTGTTAAAACTATATAAAATAGATAAATGAGCGTTAAGTCGGCAGAAATATGCGCGATGAGCGCACTATTAAATTGTTAGGGCTCACAACAGGACAAGTCATGATTGAGAAACAATCCCCTTACCTTGCTCATCAACATAGGCTTGCTGATGTAATCGCTGCAATTCAGGTAATGGGTACATATAGGTATTCGGGACGCAAGGTAGAGTCATGGGCTAATTTGCTCGGCGAAAAGCCAAAGAGCGCGAATGACTGGCAATCCATTTTTAATGAGCATCCCGAATTTTTTCGGGCCGGTATAGGCGATGACGATTTTCAGTCACTAGTCGTTCGGCGCGCTCAACCTAGAGTCTATAACACACAGACTGAAGAAGTAATTACGGTAGAGCAATTCAAGGCATTGCCGAAAGACAATAGGTCTCATATCTCCCGTTTGCCTCTGTCCTCGGAACAAATCCTTGCATTAATAGATGTAGCAGTGAAGCTACAAACTCAAGCAGTTGTTCGTCGTAAGGAGCTTCGATGGTGGGTGCCGGTGGTCATCGGCGTGTTGTCCTCATTGGTTGGTGTATTTGTCGGAGCGGCAATTAAAGGTGGGTAGCGCTAAGTCACGCCCTAACAATCGCAGGCAATCCGACAGCTTTTCCGTTGCGCCTGCGGCTCCACTACAAAGCTGCGGTTGCTGCGGGCGTTACCACTGTCTGCAATTGGCACTCTCTAGCCACTCGACAACATAAAATATTGAGAGTTATTGGCAAGATATTTTACTTTTGTCGGATGGCGTGGCTCCGCCACTTGTCCAACCTACACGGGCACTTATCTGACGAGAGTGGTGATATCACTCCCATCTACACTCGCGCATATTCACTTTATTATTCTTAAAATTAACACCTTCTAATAACAGTTTTTGTCGTTGTTCTTGGTATTTATCACTTCCTTCGGGAAACGATATTTTACCTTGGCTATTAACCACTCGATGCCAAGGGATCGCCGAATCTTTTGGCATCTCTTTTAATAAACGACCTACCAACCTAGCATTATTAGGATAACCCGCAAGGGCAGCTACTTGGCCATAACTGGCAACACAACCTTTGGGTATACTCGCTATGATAGTATAAATTACAGTGTGTTTATCAATATCCATTTTTATTAGCGTATGCCTTGCTTAGTTGTTTAAATTGGTTCCATACAGTACGCGCCACTGGACCATGGTGAATAGCGTGTTGCCTAAACGCTCTTATTTGTGCGCTAAATTTATGCTCACGGTCGGTAATAATGATTTCTTGTAATAAACCTGCTTTTATTTCAGGTCTGCAATGATCTAAGCTCATCATTGCCCAACCAGCCCCTGAGAGTAAAAACGATTTTAAGGTAGCTACATCGTCTATTTTCATCATTGCTGACCCTTTGGAATATGAAAGCCTTTCACTGTCTATACTTAAATCGCTTTCAAACATCGCTAAGCAGGGGTAGTTTTGTAGTTGATTATAAGTGAGCTGTTTTGGTAAAACCCCTTTTGCGCTTACTATCCCAATATCGAGCTTACCTATGGGCAAACTTTCTAAATCGCCAGTGGCATGAAATAAATCAAACCACGGACCAATGCCTAGCTCTGCTTGTCCATTATTTACTTGCTCTAACGATACAAATCGTTTGCCGCTACTAATACAAAACTCGGTGCTGGTAAACTGTTTAAAAGTATTACTTATGATCTGGTTGTAACTTTGCTTATGGCAAAGCTGCTCATAACAAATTTTATATTGCGGCTCATTACCTAATGAGAGCTCTTCCGCCAGTTTTGCAAGCTCGTCATTTGCATGCAGTAGCTGTTGCGCTTCACGATGGAAGATGCGCCCTTTTTCAGTAAGTTGTAACCTATATTTAGTTCTGTCTAAAAGTTCAAACCCTATTTGCGATTCTAAGTTTTTAATCGCTAGCGTTAACGCAGGCTGCGTTTTATGAAGCTTTTGAGCAGCCCCGCTCAAGCTTTCGCTTTGTACTATGGCATCTAAAATTACTAATTGATTCAGCTTCATATTGTACCTAAAAACATCATAAATAAAACTTATTAAGTCTGTAAGATTTAATGAATTTTATTTTATATGTTTGCAGCGTATTCTGCACTTAATTAATTTGCCAATATTGCAACGGAGACAACATGAAACTCTTTCGTCTATGTTTATTAACGACGACCTTACTTAGCTTAATCGCTTGTTCTGAACCAGAACAACAGGTTAAAGAAGAGCCTATTCGCCCTGTTAAACTTTTCACTATAGGTCACGACTCACAAATTAATATTCGTAGTTTTCCGGCTGAGGTAGTTGCAAACCAGGGATCGTACCTTGCATTTAGAGTAAACGGTGAACTTATAGAGTTTCCGGTTCTTGCTGGCGAACATGTTGAAAAAGGGGATTTATTAGCAAAATTAGACCCTGAAGATTTTCAACTGCAGTTTGATGAACGAAAGGCACGTTATGAGTTGGCAAAGTCGCAATTGAGCAGAATAGAACAGCTATTTGAAAAGAAAATCACTAGCCAATCTGAGTTAGACCAAGCTTTAGCAAATATGCAAATTGCCGAATCGGCTTTTAAAATCGCTGAAACCAACCTCGAATACAGCGAGTTGCGTGCGCCATTTGCCGGTACCGTTGCAAAGGTATTTGTAAAAAACTTTGAAAACATTCAGGCAAAGCAAAATATTTTACGCCTAGAAACTCGCGATTTGATGGACGTAGAAATTCAGGTTCCTGAAAAAATAGTGGCGCGTTTTAAAAAAGGCACTGATTACCATCCAACAGTTAAATTTGATGGTTTTGAAGATAAAGAATACACCCTCGACATTAAAGAGTGGGACACCCAAGCCGACCCTGCAACACTGACCTATAAAGTTGTATTTTCGTTACCAGTTCCTGATGATTTTAACTTGCTAGCCGGTATGACTGGCCGTGTTTTAATTGATTTAAGTAAAGTAACTCGCTCGCAGGTTGCTTATACCATATTGCCTATTGAGTCGGTTTTTTCTGATCCCCAAAAAGCGATTAACAATAATGCCTATGTTTGGCTTTACGATGAGCAAACGGGTCAAGTTCATAAGCAAGCTGTTGAAGTTGGCCAATTACACCACGATGGCATAGAAGTACTTAGCGGCATAAAAGAAGGCCAAGTTGTGGTGTCTGCTGGTGTGCACTCAATAGAAGAAGGCATGAAAGTTCGCCCATGGAATAAAGAGCGAGGCTTATAATTATGAGCTTTGCACAACTTTCCATAGAAAAAAAAGTAATTAGTTGGATGTTTGCACTACTTCTTTTAATTGGCGGAAGTGTATCTTATTTTGATTTAGGCCAACTAGAGGACCCTGAGTTTACTCTAAAGCAGGCTATGGTTATTACCATGTACCCTGGTGCTTCGCCGCAACAGGTTGAAGAAGAAGTTACGTTTCCTCTAGAAAATGCAATTCAACAATTGCCATATGTTGATCATGTCACGTCTATTTCGTCAAATGGCAAATCTCAAATAGCCGTAGAGATGAAGAGCACCTATCGAAAAGAACAACTTCGCCAAATTTGGGATGAAATGCGTCGTAAAATTAATGACCTTTCGCCATCGCTACCCAGTGGCGTATACCCAAGCACCATTTTAGATGACTTTGGCGATGTATATGGTGTTTTATATTCAGTTATTGGTGACGGCTATTCTTACGATGAGCTAAAAGACTACACCGATTATTTAAAACGTGAATTGGTATTAGTTAAAGGGGTTAGTAAAGTTACTATTGCAGGTGAACAACAGCCGCAAGTAATGGTAGAAATATCTACCCGTAAATTAGCCCAACTTGGTATAGCACCTAGCCATATATTTGCTTTGTTACAATCTCAAAACACGGTATCTAACGCAGGAAAAATAAGAGTGGGCGACGAATCAATTCGTTTTCACCCTACTGGCGAATTTAAAGATGTTAAAGAACTTGAAACACTACTAATTTCTAAACCAGGTGCCAGCGAGCTTATTTACTTAGGTGATGTTGCTGAAGTATTTAGAGAATACGCTGAAGTACCTACAAATGTTATTAGATACAATTCTGAGCAAGCACTATTAATTGGTGTGTCGTTTATGAATGGCGTTAATGTGGTTGACGTGGGTAAACGTATAGATGCTCATTTAGCAGAACTTGAGTACCAGCGTCCCCATGGTATTGACGTTAATGCCGTCTATAACCAACCAAAAGAAGTAGAGACCTCAGTTGACGGATTTATTATAAGCTTGCTAGAAGCTATTGCAATCGTCATTGTTGTTTTGCTTATTTTTATGGGCATTAAAAGCGGCATTTTAATTGGTGGTATTTTATTACTAACTGTTTTAGGCACCTTTATTTTTATGAAGTTGTTTGCCATAGATTTGCAACGTATATCATTAGGTGCACTGATCATTGCGCTTGGTATGTTAGTAGATAACGCTATTGTGGTGACTGAAGGTATTTTAATTAACTTAAAACGGGGTCAAACCAAACTTAAAGCCGCTATTAATATTGTAGAGCAGACCAAGTGGCCATTATTAGGTGCAACCATTATAGGTATTACTGCGTTTGCTCCAATTGGTTTGAGTTCTGATGCAACGGGTGAGTTTGCCGGCAGCTTGTTTTGGGTGTTATTTATATCCTTGTTACTCAGCTGGATAACCGCTATTACCTTAACGCCATTTTTTGCAAATCTTATGTTTTCAGAAAATGAGTTTAAAAAGGCAAAAGATACCGAAGACGATTCAGATAACGATCCATATAAAGGATTTATTTTTACAGGTTATAAAACACTCTTAGACTTAGCAATGCATTATCGTAAATCAACAATAATCCTCATGGTTGTATTACTTTGCAGCGCTGTCGTTGGTTTTGGTTCGGTTAAGCAGTCATTTTTTCCGGCCTCTAACACACCTATGTTTTACGTAGATTACTGGCAACAACAAGGCTCAGATATACGCGCAACAATAGACGGTATAAAGAAGCTTGAACGCTATTTGCAAAAAGAAGAACTTGTAGAAGAAGTAACCAGCACAACAGGCCAAGGTGCGCCGCGCTTTATGCTTACTTATGCACCTCAAAAGTCTTACTCGTCTTATGGACAACTTATTATAAGAGTAAAAGACCGCGAAGCTGTTGCGGTAGTCATGCAAAAAGTACGTAATTATTCACAAAACTCGGCGCTATCTGCTGAGCTAAAAATAAAGCCAATGGAAATTGGCCCTTCAACTGATGCTAAAATTGAAGCGCGTTTTACCGGTCCAGATCCTGTTATTCTTAGAAAACTTGCAGCTGAAGCGGAAAAGCTTATGGCGCAAGACGATGGTGCGTTTAATATTCGAAATGATTGGCGTGCACGTACTAAAATGATTCGCCCACAGTTTAACGAGCAAAAAGCGCGACGTTTAGGAATCAGTAAATCAGACCTGGATGATGTGCTGCTTACAAGTCTTTCGGGTAAACAAGTCGGTGTATATCGTGATGGAACCCAGCTTTTACCTATTATTGCTCGCTCACCTGCGAGTGAGCGCCTTAATGTAGACAGCGTTCATGACTTGCAAATATACAGCCCTGTTTTAGGTGTGTTTGTACCGGTAACACAAGTCGTTGATAAATTTATAGTTGAATGGGAAGATAGCCTAATAATGCGTCGCGATAGAAAGCGAACAATTACAATAATGGCCGATCAAAATGTATTGGGCGACGAAACAGCCGCTAAATTGTTTGCTAGAGTACGAGGCCCTATTGAATCTATCAAGTTACCGCATGGCTACTCTTTAGAATGGGGCGGAGAATATGAATCATCTAGTAAGGCTCAAAAAGCAATATTCGGCTCTTTACCCCTTGGCTATTTAGCTATGTTTGCTATTACTGTTTTACTTTTCAACTCTCTAAAACAACCTATTGTAATTTGGGCTACAGTGCCATTGGCAATTATTGGTGTAAGTGCCGGTTTATTAGCAATGAATGCACCGTTTAGCTTTATGGGCCTACTTGGGTTATTAAGCTTAAGTGGTATGTTAATTAAAAACGGCATTGTTTTGGTCGACCAAATAAACTTAGAGCTTAGCGAGGGTAAATCACCCTATCAAGCAGTGTTTGATTCAGGCGTAAGCCGCGTCCGCCCTGTTGCTATGGCCGCTATCACCACAATACTTGGTATGATCCCATTATTGTTTGACGTATTCTTTCAGTCGATGGCGGTCACTATAATGTTTGGCTTAGGCTTTGCCACCATACTTACTCTAATTGTGGTGCCGGTTTTATACACTATGGTATTTAGAATTGACTACCCTAAACAGTCTTAATAATTAATAAAAAACGCAGCCTAGGCTGCGTTTTTTATTTGCTTGGTTTATACCAACTTAATTACTTTTTTAAGCTTAACGTGCCACTGCTCTTCGCTTTAGTTCCTGATGCGGAATTGGCTTTGTTGGCATTTGATTTACCAACATAGGTGGTTGAACGTTTCTGATAAGGCGTATTACGACTGCTTTTGTTGGCTTGCTTATGTTGTTCGCTGTTCTTTGTACCTCGAGGCTTGTCACCTTGATACTCACGCTTATGCACTGATTTTGCTTGGTTGCTTGTGGTTAGCCCAACGTTATTATTCGATGTACTATCGTCATACAGCGAATGCTCTTGCGTTTTCCCTGAATCAGCAATCGAATCGTTAATAACCGCCATTTCTGCTTCGCTTAAATGCCGCCACTGCCCTACTTTTAACCCTTTAAGGGTTACATTCATAATACGCACACGCTTAAGTGTAATAACCTCGTAACCGAGGTATTCACACATACGACGAATTTGACGATTTAAACCTTGAGTCAAAATAATAGTGAATTGCTGAGCACCTGTTTGCGTCACTTTACATTTTTTGGTCACAGTATCTAAAATTGGAATACCGTTCGCCATTTTATTCACAAACTGACGATTAAGTGGTTTATCTACGGTAACCACGTATTCTTTTTCATGATTATTTCCGGCACGAAGGATTTTATTAACGATGTCGCCTTCATTGGTTAAAAAAATCAATCCTTCTGAAGGCCTATCTAAACGACCTATAGGAAAAATACGGTCAGGGTAATTAACCGCTTTTACAATATTACTTTGAATTTTTCGTTCTGTGGTACAAGTAATACCCACTGGTTTGTTATAAGCAATGTAGACTCGTTTTGGTGGCGCTTTTAGTGGCTTACCATCTACCAATACCACATCGTCCTGCGCAACTTTAACACCCATTTCAGGTAATTCGCCATTAACAGTAACACGACCTTGCTCAATATATTTATCGGCTTCGCGGCGTGAGCAAAACCCTGTCTCACTAATAAATTTATTTAAACGCTTTAAGTCTGTCATATGGCAAATCTTCTTAAATATAAAGGCGCATAGTTTAAACTACTCAAGCTATTTTTTCGCGCTTAATTTGCGCTAATTTACGCCATAGGTATTCAAGGGGTCCTTGCTTAAAATAACGACAGTAGAGTGCAGTAAATATAAGCTGTACAACTACTAAGCAAATAGCGACAAGCCAATAATCAATGCGGTTAAAACTAAGCGCCCACTGAGGGAAAAGCACTTTAAACAATAATAACTGCATAATGGTTTGGCTTATGTATAAAGTAAACGCTAACCGCCCTACCTGTTGGATAAGCCCCCCTATTTGCGCGCTGTTGTTGCATAGTTTAACAATTAAATGAATATAAAGTAGCGCCACGCATAAGGCAGCTAATTCATTAACAGGCTCTTGTAACGCGTAGCCAATACCTTGATCATATGGTGTTAACACTAATCGTAAGCTAGTCAGTAACACACTTAATACAACTAACTTAATTAGCCCCGATCTGTTAAATCCATCACTAAACACATTACATTTGTAGGCAACAATACCAATTAGCATAAAGCCAGCACTTGCCCACAGTAATAAAATAGGTACTGTTAGCAACATATAAATGCTCATTGTTATATTTTGGCTAAAATGCGCACCAATACTTTGGTAATAACTATTATATATCTGGTAAAACTCGGGAGAATCCCTATAGAGTGGTTCTTCATTAAGCCCTAACATAAACATTGCTGTGGCAAGTAAAGCGATAAAAGTAAAAAAGACCGCTTTGTTTTTAAGCTCTTCATCCGTGGAATCTAAATAGCGTATTACCAGTAGTGCTGACACCCCATATAAAAACAAAATGTCACCCGCCCACAGTAAAAGCCCATGTATTAAACCAAACACAATAAGCCAATATAGGCGTTTTTTTAATGGCTCAATACATTGCTGTCGCTGGAACTGAATATAAAGACCAGCACCAAATAATAACGTAAATAATGTGCGAAACCGCCCTTCAACAAATATAAGGCTTAAGGTGTGTAAAAAATTATCGCTAGCCGGAGGTGTGGTGAGTGGAGTGTAATTGAGTTCAAAAATTGCGAAGGAATAGCAGTTAATAAATACCAGGCCAAGTACTGCTATGCCCCTTATAAAATCCATATTATAATTACGCAAACTCTATCCCTTTAAATATTATCTTTGTAGCTATCGGCCCATTTTACAGCTTGTTTGTATAATTTTGGTAAAAAAGCACTGTCTAAATTAATGAGTGATACCGCTTTCTCAAGCGCCCACCAGCTTCCCGTTTCGTAAGCTTTTACCGTTTCAAGGATATAATATAAATCATTTTTCTCGCCGGTTAGTGCCGCTTTAATTTCATCTGGGAATGGCAGTTTATCAACCAACAAGTCCATTGGCTTATCTAAAATAGCATCAAGAAGAGAAAACAGCCCAGTTAAAAATGCCTCACCTTGTACTTGTTTGGCGACTTTACTGGCTATTAATTCACAAAAGCGAGCGCGAATAACACACATTTGCATAAGCTCTATCGGCTTATCACGCACTGTGTGTGCTGTAACAATTAGGCTCACAAACTTTTTTAAACGCGCTTGACCTAAATATACCAGCGCTTGTTTTAATGATGATATTTGGCTTTGCAGCGGAAATATACCACTATTTAATAAACGCAGTAGCTTATAAGCCAGTGCCGCATCAAGCTCAAATAAACCAGTGATCACTTTAATGTCAGGATCTGGTTTCATTACTTCTGAGTAAATGGCAATGACCAGCCCATAATTATAATGAATATCTTTTTGCTCTATCATTACTGGACGCGCAAAATAATAACCTTGGAAATAATCAAACCCCATTTGACGAGCTAATTTATACTCTTCATCGGTTTCTATTTTTTCAGCTAATAGCTTAATATTTTTATATTTTTTAAGTTTATTAACTACCAGAGGGATTTCGGCAAGAGGAGTAAGTCGAATATCAAATTTAATTAAGTTGACCAGTTTTAAAAAGCGCTCCCACTGTGGTGAGTAAACAAAATCATCTAGGGCTAACTTATAGTTGCTATGGAATAACTTGCGACATAGCTCGTAAGTATCGTCGGTGGGTTCTATGGTTTCGAGTAATTCAATAACCACATCTTTACAGGGTAAGAAATCACATAAATCAAGCTTTAAGGACTCAGGACCAATATTGATAAGCGCTTTTTTACCCGATGTAATATGGCGGGTACCTAAGTTTAGCTGGTTTTCCATGATAAGCCTTGCTGTAGCTTGACCATCAGATACACCAGGAAAGCAGTTCTCAGAACTATTGCGAAAAAGTAGTTCATAAGCTACTACGTTTTGATTTCGATTGAGAATTGCTTGCCTTGCAACAAATACCGACACATTACCTACTTTATTATATTTTCACCAGACTAAGTAATTAAAGCGTAAATAGGATCGGATGTCACTGAACTTTAATAAATTTTTTAATATAAGTATGTAATATAATCAGTTATGACGTCATCCCAGCCAAAGCGCGCATGCTTAGCGCTATTTTTTATTGCTTGCCATTCTTTAGGATTAGTTTGTTTTACACTCAAAGCCTCAGATAAACAAACTAAAAATGCCTCTGCCTGAGCCAATAAGGTATCACCAGTAAAACTAAAACCAGTCACATTATGCTCAACTGTATCTTTTAAGCCGCCAACACTGTGCACAAGACAAGGCTGACCTGCTCGCATTGCCAGCATTTGGCTAATGCCACACGGCTCAAAAGAGCTAGGCATTAAAAATAAGTCCCCTAGTTGATACATTAAATCACCAACACCTTGGCCATAACCTTTTAAAAACAATAAATTGCTATTTCGTGCCATTGCAGTGGTAAATAATTGTTCTAGTTTTTTATCGCCCGAGCCCAATACAATCAAGCGACCATTATATTGGTTTATAACCTTGCATACCTCATCAATAGTTAAACTATTGTTGTGTGGCTGGCACAGCAGCAATACTTTTTGCTCGGTGAGCCGCCCTACACTGGTCACTAAAGGCCCTTGCAGCTCTGATGCCATAAATTGTAAAACACGTTGGTGAGCAATATAGTGGCTGCTGTCTAAGTGTACGTTTTTTGCCATCCAACTAAAAAGCGTAGCTTCTATCTGCTCTAAAAGCTCGCTAAGCGTTGCCTGCTTCGGGTGTTGAGTTGTGTAATCACAGCCGTTGAGTATCCCAATCAGCTTGCCCTGCTCAGCCGCTTGTTGTAAGTCACGCTCGAGTCCTTCACCACCAAAAAAACCGCCTGCATTGTTACTCGCTATCTGCACTTCTTGGCTATAACTGGGTGAAACCACATGTACTTTATCGGCTAAATTAATAGCACTGCGCATGGGGTTAAAACAATGAGGGTAACGGGGATCACAAAGCAATTGACCATCATAACTTAATGAGGGAAACCACGCTTCTAAGCTAGAGTCATCGTCTTTAAAAGGGCGAATACCTTGTAAGGCTAAGTTATGAACAGTGTACACCAAGCGCAGCTTAGCAAGTTTACGATAGCGAGGCTCAAATTTTAGTAACACTGCCACACAAGCACTGTGCCAGTCGTGTAAATGTAACGTGTTTGGTTGTTTTAATACCCCTTGTAAAAGCGCTTCACAAATCGCGGCATTAAACAGTGCAAACTTACTCGCATCAGTAGCAAATGGACGATTGTCATCATCATTGCAATACACACTATGTGATTGGCTGAACAAAGGGTGGCTTATTACTATTTGCCTCACTGCATTTTGCGTTTGTGGAATTTCAAACAGCGATAAAACGTGAGAGGCTGAATTGAACGCAACGTTTACTTCACCAATAAAACGGCGCTCACCCAATTCAAAACCATAATCAGGAATAGCCACATCAATCGTTAGTCCCTGTGTTGCTAACGCTTTAGGTACATCACGTATGACATCGGCAACACCACCGACTTTGGCATTAGGTAACGCATCATTTTCTGCGGCAACCATTAATACATGCATTTATTTACTCTTATAGTTAGCTGCAAGGCTTTCGCCTTGCTATTTAATTATTGATTTAACTTAGTGTCCAACTTTGTCAGCATCTCGCGGGTTACCAAAACAATTCCCTTTTTAGATACTCTAAAACCATTGGCTTCGTCTGTTTTACGATCATAACCAATTTCTAATCCTGGGGGGATCTCACAGCTTCTATCAATAATGGCACGTTTAATTTTACACCCACGGTTAACTATAACACCGGGTAAAATAACCGACTCTTCAATAGTACAATATGAGCGAATATGTACATTAGAAAACAGTAATGACTTTCTCACTAATGAACCTGAAATAATACAGCCGCCCGATACGGTTGAATCAACAGCCATACCTCGACGATCGTCATCATCAAAAATAAACTTAGCTGGAGGAAGCTGCTCTTGGTATGTCCAAATTGGCCAAGTAGGGTCGTACAAATCCAATTGAGGCTCAGGCATAACCAACTCCATGTTCGCTTCCCAAAATGAATCTAAAGTCCCTACATCGCGCCAATAAGGTTGCCCTACTTGTGCAGGATCTCTAAATGGGTAAGCAAACACATTATGCTCTTCGATAATGGCAGGAATAATGTCATGGCCAAAATCACGTCCTGAGCCTTCGGTTTGTGAATCTTTTTGTAATTGCTCAAATAAAAACTCAGTATTGAATACGTAATTACCCATTGACGCTAAGCATGTACCAGGTTTACCAGGCACAGAGGTAGGTTCGGCTGGTTTTTCGTCGAATCGCCGCACTCGATTTTCTTGATCAACGGTCATTACACCAAAGGTGCCTGCTGCTTCTTCAACCGCGACTTCTAAACAGCACACGGTCATATCGGCACCATTTTCTACATGCTTTGCTAATAAACCGCCGTAATCCATACGATACACATGATCGCCTGACAAAATCATTACATATTTAGGTAGTTCATGACGAATAATATCCATATTTTGAAATACCGCATCGGCAGTACCGCAATACCATTCATCACCATGGCGCTGTGATGCAGGTAAAATCTCAACTGACTCGCCTAACTCCTTTTTAAAGTGCCCCCATGCACGATGCACATGGCGTATCAGCGAGTGAGATTTATATTGCGTTGCAATCCCTACTCGCCTTACACCAGAGTTAATACAATTTGATAGTGGAAAATCAATAATACGGTGCTTACCGCCAAAATAAACGGCTGGTTTTGCTCGCCAGTCTGTTAGCTCATGCAGACGAGAACCTCGTCCGCCGGCTAGAATCAGTGCATAGGTGTCTCTGGTTAAATTACTTATATAGCGATTTGCATAACTGGGCATATTACTCTCTCCGTTTAGTGTCAGCTGTCAGTGTTCGTTTTAACTATTTGGTGTGTAGTATCTAGTGGGGTTAAATGCCATATGTCATCACAATATTGACCAATCGTTCTGTCACTAGAAAATAAGCCACTGGCCGCGGTATTTAAAATACTCATTTGAGTCCAGTAGGTTTGATCAGCGTACGCTTTATCCACTTCACGCTGCGCTGAAATGTAACTGGCAAAGTCATGTGCAGTTAGCCACGCATCGTCTTTGCTTTTAATGCAGTTAATCACATCATCAAATAAGCCTGGTTCAAATAGATTAAAATGACCACTTTCGAGGAGATGCATCACGTTATTTAGATCTGGATTATTCGCAATAATTTCACTGGGATTATAATGCGCTTTAATTTCGTCAATATGCTCGGCTTGTGCGCCAAATAAGAAGAAGTTTTCAGCTCCTACTGCATCGCGGATTTCAATATTCGCGCCATCTAACGTGCCTATTGTGAGCGCACCATTCATCATAAACTTCATGTTGCCGGTACCGGATGCTTCTTTACCTGCTGTAGAAACTTGCTCCGACAAATCTGTTGCAGGACATATAGTTTCCATGGCGGTCACATTGTAATTTGGTAAAAAGGCAACTCTTAAAAACATCGATACTTCAGGGTCTTTGTTGATCACCTCAGCAACATTATTAATCAGTTTAATAATTTTCTTCGCCATCATATAACCAGGTGCGGCTTTACCTCCGAGTAATACACACCGAGGTACCATGCCTTGTGTATCGCCACGACGAATGCGGTCGTATAAATGAATAACATGTAGCACATTGAGTAACTGGCGCTTATATTCATGAATACGCTTTACCTGCACATCAAATAGCATATTTACGTCAAACTCAACGCCACACTTTTGCTTTACTAAATCGACTAAACGCTGCTTGTTTTGCCGTTTTGCCTGCTGCCATGTTACGTGCAATTGAGGATCATCATAAAAACGACGTAATTGGCTAATTTTTGCAAAGTCGCCTACCCAGTCTTTTCCTATTTTCTCGCTAATAATATGGCTCAGACCCGGATTACAATAAGCAAGCCAACGCCTTGGTGTCACCCCATTGGTTTTGTTATTAAACTTTTCAGGCCATAATGAGTAAAAATCTTTAAACAAACCCGCAGTTAATAACTGGGTATGCAGTGCGGCTACGCCATTGACTGAATAACTACCAACAATGGCTAAAAAAGCCATGCGAATTTGCGGCTCTTCGCCCTCTTCAATTAATGATAAGTCTCGTTGCTTTTGCACATCACCCGGCCAATGCCTTGCAACCTCTGCTAAGAAACGGGCATTAATTTCAAAAATAATTTCTAAAATACGTGGTAATAATTTAGCAAATAATGCCACTGACCATTTTTCTAATGCCTCCGGCAATAAAGTGTGATTTGTATAAGCCATGGTTTTGGTTGTGATGTTCCATGCCTGATCCCAGTCGAGTTCATGGTCGTCAACTAAAATTCGCATCAGCTCTGCCACGGCAATACTAGGATGAGTGTCGTTAAGCTGAAAAACATGATGCTGAGCAAAGTCAGTAAAATCATCCCCATATTGTTCAATCCACTGGCTGAGTACATCTTGAATGCTTGCCGATGATAAAAAGTATTGCTGGCGTAATCGCAATTCTTTACCATTTTCACTGCTGTCGTTAGGGTACAACACCATGGTTATTTGCTCTGCAAGATTCTTTTGTGCTACCGCTTCTGAATAGCTACCGGCATTAAATTCGGCTAAATTAAATTCATCGGTCGCTTCAGACTTCCAAAGCCTGAGGGTATTAACAATATTATTTTTATAGCCCGGAATGGGGACATCATAAGGAACCGCTAACACATCTTGGGAGCTCACCCACTGGCGATGTTCACGGCCAAATTTATCGGTATAACTTTGTACATAACCCGAGAACTTAACCCGTTTAGCTTGCTCTGGTGCACTCAATTCCCAAGGATGCCCTTCGCGAAGCCAGTTATCCGGTTGCTCAACCTGGTTACCTTCTTTTATTGATTGATTAAACATGCCGTATTCATAGCGAATTCCATACCCCACTACAGGCAGCGCTAAACTCGCGCAACTATCTAAAAAACATGCAGCTAGACGCCCTAAGCCACCATTACCTAAGCCGGCATCATGCTCTGCTTGTTCTACATTTTCCAACTCAGTACAGTAAGCTTGCAGTGCTGTACTTACCTGCGCTTCTAAATCAAGGTTGAGTACCGCATTACCCAGTGCTCTACCCATTAAAAATTCTAGCGATAAATATGCTGTTTTACGGCGTTTATGTTGTTTAATTTGCTTATTAGTGTCTCTGCAACGCGCAACGAGTCTATCTCTTATCGTCAGCGCCAATGCATGATACAAATACAACTGCGACTCTCCCACCACATCACGCCCTAAGGTGTAATAAAAGTGGCGAGTTAAATCATCACTTAAGGTACTTTCATCAATCAACGGGCCTTCTTGCCAGCTTTTTACCACACACACTTGCTTGTCTTGCTTAGTCATAATCATCGCCTTCTAAATTGGCACTAAAAACCCAACTACTTTGTGCTGAAATATTCACGGTTGCATCTTCTTCAACAACAGATGATGCGTTATTTACGCTTGATAACACTAACGTCCAAGGCCTGATAATGGGAGATTGTGGTAATTGGCAGAGCACAGGCTGTTTACTGGCGTTTAAAATAATTAATAACCCATGCTTATTTTGCTTATCAAGCAAGCTATACATTAAAAATTGTCGCGTATCTTCATGCCAATGTGTTTCATCCATTTCTTTACCTTGCTCGGTAAACCACTTAACGGTGAAACGTTCATCTATATCATCTAAAAATACACTGTGTTTGAACGCGCTGTGACCGCGCCTAATTTTTAACGCATCATCTATAAACTGAATTAAGCAATGGTTTAGCTGTGAGTCTTTCCATGCAAGCCAGCTGGTACGATTATTCTGGCAATAAGCGTTATTATTACCGCCTTGGGAGTGGGCCATTTCACTGCCTGAGGCTATCATTGGCACCCCTTTAGAGAGCAGTAAGGTAAGTAAAAAGTTTTTTTGTTGTTGTAGGCGCAAGCCCATTATTTCAGGATCGCTACTAAATCCCTCAACTCCGCAATTAAACGAATAATTAGCGCTGTGGCCATCTTGATTGTTTTCACCATTTGCTTGGTTATGTTTGTGCTCATAACTGACTAAATCGGCAAGGGTAAAACCATCATGACTGGTAATAAAATTAATACTATTAAGCGGGCCACGATTACTGTGTTCAAAAATATCAAAGGAGCCATGTAAACGCTTGGCAACATCACTAATAATGCCTTTTTCGCTTTGCCAAAAACGTTTAATCACATCACGGTATTGATCGTTCCACTCACGCCAAGGAGCAGGAAAAGCACCTAACTGATACCCACCAGGGCCTATATCCCACGGCTCACTGATCAGTTTTACTTTATTTAATATAGGATCTTGTGCAACGGCCTGTAAAAACGTGTGAGAAGCACTAAAGCCGGTACTTGAACGCCCTAAAATGGTTGCTAAGTCAAATCGAAAACCATCCACTCCCATAACTTCCACCCAATACCGCAAGCTATCAAGAACCAGTTGCAAAGTTTTTGGATGGTCAATATTTAAGGTGTTACCACAGCCGGTATCATTTATGTATACATTAGGTTGCCCAGTAATAGTGCGATAATAAGTAAGGTTATCGAAGCCACGTAAAGACAATATCGGTCCATCACTGCCCCCCTCGGCAGTATGGTTGTATACAACATCTAAAATAACTTCAATATTGGCGCGATGTAATTCGCTGACCATCTGTTTAAATTCGTTTATATCGTCATTAACCAAATAGTCTTTATGGGGGGTAAAAAAATTGATGCTATTGTAGCCCCAGTAATTTTGTAGCCCTTTAGTAATTAAAAACTGTTCACTTATAAACGCATGTACAGGCAAAAGCTCAATAGCTGTCACCCCTAAACTTTTTAGATGCTCAATAAAACACGGATGGCTTAAGCCTAAAAACGTACCTTGCTGTGCTTTTGGAATACCTGGATGACGACAGGTAGCGCCCTTTACATGGCATTCATAAATAACCGTATTAGCCCAGCTGTGATCAGGCTTTTTATTGATATATGAAACAGATGTAGTCACTTTAGATTTAGGGATATCTATTGCATTATTAACCACGCTTTTAGTGCCTATCGGCATTTGCCCGTAATGGCGCTCGCTCCAAGTAAACTCGTTAAACAAGTCTTTTGCATACGGGTCAATCAGTAATTTATGTTCATTAAATAACATACCTTTTTCATGGTTATACTCACCATCAACCCTAAAGCCATATAATGCGCCAGCGCTCAGTGGTGCAACGTGAATACTCCACACTCCGCCTTCGTTAATATTCATAGCTATTTTTAATATTTCTGTATGGCCACTTTTATCAAATAAACAAACAAATGCTTGGCTTGCATTAGGGGCGTATAAGGCAAAGTTGACACCGTTGCTTTGTACAGTCGAGCCTAGAGGCAAAGGTGCACCATGGGTAACCTCAAAGCAATTACTCATCATTCACCTTTTGTAAGTAGACCGTGGTTAAGCCACCCATGTGCAATGTAATACTGTGATCAAAGCCATGATTTGGTTGATTAATTGAATGTATTAGTTGGCTTGGCTCATCAGTGACATTAATACCGGAGCCAAAAAAACATGACTCATCAGTATTTAATTTCACCTTATAACTGCCTTTAGCAGGCACGCCTAAAATAAAATGTTGATAAGCAGTAGGGGTAAAATTAGCGACAATAACCATAAAATCGTCAGCACTTTTAGCATAACGAATAAAGCTAAATATACTTTGCTGACTGTTATCATTATCTATCCATGAAAAACCAGTAGCACAGCTATCAAGCTCATAAAGTGCTGGATGGGCTTGGTACACATGATTAAGGCGTTTAACCGTATCTTGAATACCTTGGTGACTTTGATGCTCAAGCAAGTGCCAATCTATTGAATGATCATGATCCCACTCTTTTCGCTGTGCTATTTCGGCGCCCATAAACAGAAGTTTTTTTCCTGGATGCGCCCACATAAACGCATAATATGCCCGTAAATTAGCAAACTGTTGCCAATCGTCACCAGGCATTTTGTTTAGTAGTGAACCTTTGCCGTGAACGACTTCATCATGACTCAGTGGTAAAATGTAATTTTCACTAAAAGCATACACCATAGAAAATGTCATTTTATGATGATGGTATTTCCTAAATAGTGAGTCTTGCTGCATGTAATGCAAACTGTCATTCATCCAGCCCATATTCCATTTGTAACCAAAGCCCAAACCATTATGCTCAACGCTTTGCGTTACTCCGGGCCACGCCGTTGACTCCTCAGCCACCATCATAATACCGGGATTATTCTTATAACTGCGCATGTTTACTTGTTTAAGGCACTCAATTGCCCCTAAGTTTTCTCTGCCGCCGTAACAATTAGCTACCCATTGCCCTTCTTTTCGGCTGTAATCAAGATACAACATAGATGCCACTGCATCCACTCGCAGTCCATCAATACCAAATTGACTAAGCCAATACATCGCATTCGATATTAAAAAGCTTTTAACTTCAGGGCGATCGTAATTATAAATATAGGTATTCCAATCAGGGTGAAACCCTTGACGCATATCAGCATGTTCATATAAATGGGTGCCATCAAAACAATGTAACCCATGAGGATCGCTTGGAAAGTGCCCCGGCACCCAATCGAGTAAAATACCGATATTGGCTTTATGGCATTGCTCAACTAAGTATTTAAAGCTGTTGTAATCACCAAAACGACTTGTTGGTGCAAACAAGCCTACCGGCTGATACCCCCATGAGCCATCAAACGGGTATTCACTAATAGGCATAAGTTGTAAGTGAGTAAACCCCATATCAGTCACGTAACTTACAAGCTTATCTGCCAGCTCGCCGTAGTTTAAATAACGATTATGTTCAGCGCGTTGCCAAGAACCTAAGTGCACTTCATAAATACTAATAGCGGCATCAATATGATTACGCTTTTGCCTATTTTTGATCGCTTGTTCACTAAGCGTAATAGAGGTGGGTTTGTATTGTAAAATGCTTGCTGTACCTGGCGCTTGCTGCATTTTAAAGGCAAATGGATCGGCTTTATCTAAAACTTCACCACTGAGTGTGGTGATAGCAAATTTGTAACACATCTCGGCGCACAGCCCCGGGATAAATAACTCCCATACTCCACTGGCAGGATGAAACCGCATGAAGTGACGATTGGCCTGCCAAAAGTTAAATTCGCCAATCACTGAAACACTGGCAGCGTTTGGTGCCCATACACAAAAACGAACACCGTCTACGCCCTGTTGAGTCATAAATTGCGCGCCTAAGTGCGCATAGGCATGCTCAAGACTCCCTTCGTTAAACAGGTACATCGCTTGCTCATCAAGCGTACTACTGAAGCTGTATTCATCGTAAAAGGTAATATTATTGCTTTCATAACTAACTTGGCATTGGTAAATACTGCTTGGCATACTTGATAGCTCAGCTATAAATAAATCACTTTGTTTATAGCGCAATGCAGTAATTGTTTGATCACCAATTAACAATTCAACCTGCAGTGCTGCTGGCAAATACACTCGAATTTCTATGCCGCTTTGTGTACTATGCGCTCCTAAAAAGCTAAACGGGTCTTTAAAGCGTCCTGCTGCGAGCGCAGTAACTTGTGCGTCATAATCAGCCAAAGGCGCTGATTTCATATTTTTTATACTGCCCATTTACCCATTCCTCATTGAATGTATTGCAGTCAAAAGTGATGCATTATCAGTAAAAATATCCTCGCACGTATGTGTTAACACCCGTCTCCAATTGGGATACTCTTTATCTGTACCCGGAATGTTAACTGGGTAGCATTGTTTGTCTAAGTCATCAATCTGTAGGGCAAATAATCGCGATGGTGACTTTGCTAAACACAAAGCCAGCGCGCTATAAATCGCAAAAGCATCAGTGTTTAATGACATATCAGAATGTGTGTCGTGTGTATTAATAAAACCAAGTAGCCGCTGTTGTTCTTGTTGCCGTTGCTGCACGAGCTGCTGATGTTCAACGGCATCAATCAATTGATACTGTTGTTTGAGATTCAAATCACTATGCTGCCACCAGCCAACAAATGGCGGTACGTCATGATTGGCAATCATCAGCAGGCATTGTTCGCTAAGATCATCACGATTAACAAATTCATCATTTTGTTGTTTTTCGAAATAAAATAAACTGTTTGAAAAAATTCCACTGCTCACCAGCGCTTCTTTTACTTCAGGTGGCACAACACCTAAATCTTCGCCTATCACGACAGCCTGATTAAGGTGTGATTCAATTTTCAAAATAGCTAACAAGTGCTCGAATGGATAGTAAACATAGCAACCATCTTGGCTGTTATTATTGTTAAAGCACCACCATAAACGTCTAATTGCCATCACATGATCAATACGTAATCCACCCACAGCATTCATATTGGCGCGTATAAGTGAGCGGTAAAAGTAATAGTTATTGTCAGCAAGGCGCTGAGGATTTATTGCTGGCAAACCCCAATTTTGGCCACTTTCAGCCCAAGGATCTGGTGGAGCTCCCACAGTCGCATTTTGGCTAAACAACGCTTGCTGGTTTTTAAATTCACTGCCCTCTTTGGCACAGCCAACTGCTAAGTCGTTAATCAAACCAATCGCCATTCCTTGGTCGATACAATGTTGTTGGCATCGTGCGAGTTGGCTGTGTGCCTGCCATTGCAGGTAATGGTCGAATGTCGGCTGCGTAGTTTCTAGCATAGCAAGTACATCACGGTGCTGTTTACAAAATGCAGTAAATTCATCTTGCCTTGCTTGATTGCCCTGCTGTTGAAAGTGCGCATAAAGCAGTTTAAAGGCATTATATTTCTGCTCAGTAACCGTTTTATAATTAATAAAGGTTATATCTTGCTCGCTATGCGACGTTAAACAACAAGAGGATAAGTAATCATCTAAAGTGGGGTTGTTAATACTATCGGGCGATAAGTTAATTGCTATATACAATGGATTGAGTAACGCGCGGTTACTGGGGTTATAGGGACTGGCGCACTCTGGGTTATCTGCAAATAATAAGTGCAGAGGATTAAGTAAAATATAATCCATTTTTTGTTTTGCACATAACGTGGTTAATTCAAGTAAATCATTAAAATCACCAATTCCCATTCCGGCTTGGTTTTTTAATGTATATAACTGAATTGATAAGCCAAGGCGTTTACTATCGGCAATTTGATAAACTTGTTTAGGGATAGACCAAATTTGTGTAGTTGCCGATTGCGCTCCCATACTCAGCAAAGCATCATAATAACCCGTAGGTAAATGGGTAAGTGGTAACGCTATTTCAATATAACGGCAGTCCTTAAAAAAATACTCGCCTAATGGCGCATAGTCAGCTATTTGCTCAAATTGTAGTTTTATATTTAATGCAGGTATATTAAGCGTAATTTTATGGTGCGCGTCGGCTTCTTTAATACGTACTTTAAGCACATTGCTAGGCTGTTTTACTAAGCTAACAGCCGGTGCAAGCGTTAACCAAGTGGCCGCATCTAATTGATAATTTAACTGAGCTATTTGTGTTGCATCACTGGTGTCAACGCCACAGCACTGCAAGGCTAACTTGCGCGTTTGTTCACTAAAAATAACGTGTTCACCAGAATATTTAGTGTACTCATAGCCTATTCCATGCAAATAAAATGATTGCGATAGTGCGTCCATTCACCAACCTTAATTAATGCGTTGAGTATTTACTATACTATTTTCTGAACCAAAATTATTGGCCTGATAGCCATCAGCCTGATGGTCGTTGTCCCACTGCTTACCATTAATCAAGTAACGGAAGTGAAACTCTTTATCAACAGGCAAACGCTGTTTACATTTAAACACACCCAATTTTTTATTTAATTTCATTGGCACTGGCTGCCAATCATTAAACTCCCCAAGCAAACAGACATCTTCAGCATCAGGATGAGAAAATTCAAACGTAACTTCTGCTTCGTTTTTTGTCTTAAAAAAGCGTTTATTCAACATAATAGGCTCCAACTAAACCATAAGGGTTATTAATCTTTGCCACAGGCCAAACAGCTTAAATAGGCGATGTGGAATCCATTCATTCACATAAAAACAAGCTTAAAGTTAAACAAAACTTTATTTACGCATTATTACAGTGCGTTATTTATTTTATCGCACTAGGTTGGTGCAGTTTTTAACCATTTAAACAGGTTTTTAGGTAAGCTCCTTTACCGAGCAATTTTTAAACCAACTACACTCAATTAAATAACTTTTAAAACAATACACTCATAATCATTTTTATTACCGCATTATGGTTAAAAACCTTTAGCTTAGCGGCATCATCAGCGATAATAATTATCCACCTAGCCAATGCGATGAATATTTAAAGACTATGATTAAAAAAAGCATTTTTATTACCTCTGTTATTGTTTTTCTAACCATCATCGCTGTTGTGGGTAGTTCAATTTATACACTATATAGTAAAAAGCTTGTCTCTGTAGATCCAAAGTTAAAAGAAATTTCAGGTATAGAATTTGATAAATATAAACGTCTATGGGCTATTAATGACAGCGGTGACGAACCTAAGCTTTATAGACTCAATGATGATGGTTCTATCGCTAAAGAAATTTTGGTGAGCAATGCAAAAAATATTGACTGGGAGGACATGACGCAAAATAAATTTGGTCATTTTTTCTTAGGGGACTTTGGCAATAATAAAAATGAACGTAAATGGCTAACCATTTATAAAATAGAAAACCCCATTGATATCAAAACAAATACCACCGAAGCCGAGATAATTAAGTTTACCTACCCGGAATTAGACGGCAGCCCAATAAAGCCAGAGCAACGTAACTACGACTTAGAAGCTTTTGTGGCTTTTGGTCGGCATTTATATTTATTTACTAAAAATCGCACAGAGCCCTTTGATGGTATTACCAATGTTTACAAGGTAGGCGACCATGCAGCAAATTTTGACGCCCAGCTAATAGACTCATTTAGAACCTGCACCACTATGGAAAAGTTATGCTGGATCACCTCAGCGGCGCTCAGTCCAAATAGAAAAAAACTTGCACTACTAGATTCAACCAGTATTTGGCTGTTTGAAGATTTCAAAGGGGATAAATTTTTCTCTGGCGATGTGTCTAAAATTGATCTCGGCATTGTGACCCAAAAAGAAGCGATCACGTTTTATGATAACAATACAATTGCCTTTACCGATGAGGAATTTAAAGGCATTGGCGGTAATGTTTATTTTTTAAAGCTCGACCAAGTTACTAAAGTTAAAGTCAAACGAAGTCATACTCAAGCTAAGTAAGTTAAAATAAATCTATTTCTGAATCATTTTCTTGTACTTTGATTAGCTGTTCAGCAATTAAATCTTCGTAGATACAAAATTTATCTCGGCCATTATTTTTAGCGTAATATAGTGCTTTATCAGCGTTCTCTATTACAGTGATTGGAAAATCATAAGGGCTAATACGTGCTAAACCAGCACTGACCGTCATATTTCCAATAAAAGGAAACGATGTATTTCTGACGAGCTGTAAAAATTCTGCCATTTTATTACTTATAGAGTCTGCCTCGGTAGGCTCAAAAACAATCACAAATTCTTCTCCACCAAAGCGAAAAATCAAATCGGTTGAACGAAAAAAATGACGCATATTTTGCGCTAATATCAGTAGCACTTCATCGCCACAGATATGACCATACTTGTCGTTTATATTTTTAAAGTGATCAATGTCTAAAATAGCCAACCAAGATGTAGATGCGTATTTTTGCAGCCTTTTACCCTCACCCCGGGATAAACTGTGTACTTTCAATACTTGTTTTTCAATCAGTTGCTTTATTTTTTTCTCAAAGGTTTGTCTATTTAATAGACCTGTTAATTTATCTCTTTCATTTTCATGAAGAATGACTAAATAGTTTTCAAAAATACGACAAAAAGCATTCAACATCACTTGAGATGGACTATCTAGGCTGTTTGAAACCACTGAAATTGCGGCAACTGTTTTTTCTTGGCGGGTAATAGGTAACCAACGGCGCTCAATGCCATCTGTTGATTGCACAGTGATAATGCAAGCAGAACGTAAGCAAGATAGAAGTTCATCCTCAGGGTGTGTAACAATTTGTCGTTGTTGCCACTCAAATTGTTTTTCACCAGTAATTTTTAAACAAAGACTTTGCTCAATAGTAAGCTGGCCCTGAACTTCTACATCTTTGTAAACTGAGACTTCTTTACAGCCAATAAACTCTTGGATGGTCGATATCAAACTGTATTCAAGAGAATCTACATCTCTATTTTTAGTTATTTTGATGACTGAATTGAGTAAATTTTCTTGCATTGTACTCCCTAAAGCAAACTGGGCGTTAACAACTAATAAAATTCAGCATAGACCACGCCGTGGAATATGCTAGGTTTTATTAATGCCTGCCAGCTCAGGGAGATTTTTATTACTAATCTTAAATAAAGGAAACCTAACTATTAGTCATGCAATTTATAAATTTTTCAGATACCAGCGTTATAGCCACTTTATCAGTGTACATAACCTCACTATTTTTTGTAATAAAGTCAGCACACTGCGCTTGTGATTGTTTGAATTTTTGCTTGCATGAGTTTACTGACTCTCCAATGACTTCTTGATAAATACTTTCATCACATAAGCTATTGGCAAACTGACTCGCACCAGTAATAATCTCATCAATATTGATGGGAGAGGATTCTAGTTTGAAAAATATATCGCTGTAAGTTTCAACCGTTATATTATCGCTTGAGTCAAATAAAGTGGCCTTCGCACTTAAATATGAGCCACCTATTATTAATAAGGCTGCAGCAACTAGTGTTGTGTATTTCATAACATTTCCTTGTAATGTGTTTGAGCAGTTTTTCCAAAACACCCTGTTTTACATAGTAAAAAAAACTAAGGTTTATACATGTAATAAGTATATTTATCAGGTTTATTCAATACTTGGGGATTGTGGCAAACGAAGAGGCGAAGAGCCTATTGATTTGGTAAAAACAATCCTTGTTCCTAATAATAAGAAGATTACAATTAAGTAGGCTTAAATGCAAATAATTAATACTCACTGAATGGTGATAAACAATCAAATTAACGCTTAAATTTAGTTTCTAAAATAACCGATGAACGAGTACGCTCTACGCCATCGAGATTACCTATATCGTCAAGTAAATGGCTCAACTGCTCAAGGTTTTGAGCCTCAACAATGGCAATTAAATCAAACTCACCACTAATTGCATACAACTGAGATATAGCATCTATTTGCTTTAACTCTACGTTGGTTTTTGTCGTTAGCTTCTGCATAACCTTTATAGAGACGTGCGCAGAAACCAAGCTATTTAAAAAATCATCACCAAAGTCAACGCTATACCCTTTAATTACCCCACTTTGCTCCAACTTGAGCATACGGCTTTGCACTGTTGAGCGTGATAAATTTAAATGCCGAGCTAGATCAGAAATACTCGCTCGAGCGTTCATTTTTAATACTGATAGTAACTTTTCATCTTGGGGAGTTATCATAATGCTAATAAGTTTCGTTGATTTGACCATTATTCTAATCATTTTTCACAAAATAGCACTGCAAATTTAATTCATAACCTTTGATAATGACACTTTTAACAAGTAAAACGCATTGTATTGCTGAATAAGCCTGAGCTTAGCGTTATTTTTCAGCAACGTATTTTTTTATGTGATTAATTTAGGTGTAAAAATGCAAGTAACCAGAGATTTATTTAACGACGTAATGGTCCCTAACTACAACCCATCTGCAGTTATTCCGGTTCGTGGTGAAGGCTCACGCGTGTGGGATCAAAATAATAACGAATTTATCGATTTTGCCGGTGGTATTGCGGTTAATTGTTTAGGTCATTGCCACCCTGCATTAGTAGGCGCACTTAAAGAGCAAGGCGAGAAAATTTGGCACTTAGCAAATGTAATGACCAATGAGCCAGCACTTCGCTTAGCTAAAAAAATGGTTGATGCGACCTTTGCTGAAAAAGTTTACTTTGCAAACTCAGGAGCTGAAGCAAACGAAGCGGCTTTAAAATTAGCGCGTCGCTTTGCACTGGATAAATTTGGTGCTGAAAAATCTAAAATTATCGCTTTTAATAAAGGCTTTCATGGCCGTACTTTTTTCACTGTAACAGTGGGTGGCCAAGCCGCTTACTCTGATGGTTTTGGTCCAAAACCTGCTGATATTGTTCATTGTGATTACAATGATATTGCCGCTTTTGAAGCCTTAATTAGTGATGATACTTGTGCGGTAATGATGGAGCCATTACAAGGTGAAGGCGGTATTGTGCCACCAACCAATGAATTTGCACAAAAAGTACGTGAACTGTGTACTAAGCATAACGCACTGCTAATTTTTGATGAAGTGCAAACGGGTGTTGGCCGTACAGGTCACTTATACGCATACGAAGGCCTAGATGTTATTCCTGACATTTTAACCACGGCTAAAGCATTAGGTGGCGGTTTCCCAATTGGCGCGATGATCACCACTACTGACATTGCAGCTCACCTAAAAATAGGCACTCATGGTTCTACCTACGGTGGTAACCCATTAGCGTGTGCTGTAGCAGAAGCGGCTTTTGACACAGTAAATACCCCTGCGGTTTTAAATGGCGTAAAAGAACGTGAGCAAATGTTCCGTGATGGTCTAAATACTATTAACGAAAAATACCATGTATTTAGTGAAGTACGCGGTAAAGGCTTACTGATTGGTGCGGTATTAAATGAGAAGTTTGAAGGCCGTGCTCGCGACTTTTTAGTCGCAAGTGCTAACAACGGTTTAATGAATTTAGTCGCCGGAATGAACGTTATCCGCTTTACGCCTTCATTAGTGATCCCATTTGAAGATATTAAAGAAGGCTTAGCTCGCTTTGAAAAAGCAGTGAGCGAAGTTGTAAACGGTTAATCACTAAGTAAAACATATTAAGCCCTGAGATAAATGTTTACCTCAGGGCTTTATCGGAGCAAGTAATTAATGCAAGTACTACGTCCTATTACTGTCAATGATTTTGCAGCACTTAAAGAGATTGCCATTGAATCAGGCCATGGTTTTACCTCTTTACCTGTCGATGATGGGCAACTACAAGAAAAAATAGACCGTGCACAAAACAGCTTTACTAAAAACGTTGATAAGCCTATCGACGAAAGCTATTTATTTGTTTTAGAAGACAGTGACACTGGCAAAGTAATTGGTACTACCGCCATTGAAGCAGCCGTCGGCTTGTCTGTACCTTTGTACCATTACCATTTAGGTAAAACCGTCCATCATTCACCCACTTTAGGCGTTTACAATACCGTTGATATTTTAAGTATGTGTAATGACTACACTGGTTGCTCAGAAATATGTACTTTATTTTTACGTGAAGACAGCAGAAAAGGCTTAACAGGTCGATTTTTATCACGTTCACGCTTTTTATTTATGGCACAGCATAGTGAACGCTTTGCCGACACTGTAATTGCTGAAATGCGTGGCGTGAGTGATGACCAGGGGCACTCTCCATTTTGGCAATGGTTACAAGAACACTTTTTTAGTATTGAATTTCCACAAGCCGACCACTTAGTAGGCTTAGGCGATAAAGTATTTATTAGCGAGCTTATGCCCAAATACCCTATCTATGTAAACTTACTAAGTAAAAATGCACAAGCGGTGATTGGCCATGTCCATGATAAAACCAAGCCTGCACTTAAGTTACTTGAAAAAGAAGGGTTTGAACATCGTGGCTACGTTGATTTATTTGACGCAGGCCCCACGGTAGAGGCAAAGCTCGGTAATATTCGCAGTATTCGTGATTCACAGGTTTGCCCTATTACCATTGGTGAACTTGAACATATTAATGAGCAAAGCTCAGATACCCTTGCTATTTGTAATCAAGGAGTTAGCGACTTTAGAGCCACGTTCACTAAACACGCTCATTATAATCAAGCAAAGCACACCTTAGTTATCAGCCAAGAAGTAGCTGATGCACTTCATTTAAATCAAGGAGATGCAGCGCGATTTTTCCGCCTGTAACACTATTTATGAACACACAACTAATTAATAACCAATGGCACGCAGGCCAAGGCCCTGCTTTTAATTCTGTTAATCCAAGTAATGGCGAAATTGTTTGGCAAGGTAATGGCGCCAGCCCCGAACAAGTTGGTAGTGCCATAGAAGCGGCAAGAGCTGCGCAAATTCAATGGGCCGATATGCCAATTGAACAACGTATTACCATTTTAGAAAACTTCGTTGTCCAATTAAAAGAACACAGCGAAGAATTTGCTAGCATTATTGCTCGTGAAACAGGTAAACCATTATGGGAAACACGCACAGAAGTCGGTGCGATGACAGGCAAGGTTGCTATTTCTATCCGTGCTTACAATGAACGTACTGGCACAACCGAAAACCCAATGCCTGGCGCAAAAGCCTTTATTCGCCATAAACCACATGGTGTAGTGGCTATTTTTGGCCCGTATAACTTCCCAGGCCACTTACCCAATGGTCATATAGTCCCTGCTATATTAGCGGGTAATACCGTGGTGTTTAAACCATCTGAATTAACTCCTCATGTCGCGCAGTTTACTTTAGAGCTGTGGCTAAAAGCAGGCTTACCTGCTGGGGTTATAAACCTTGTTCAAGGTGAACTAGAAACAGGTAAAGCACTTGCCTCACATCAAGATATCGATGGCTTATTTTTTACTGGTAGCTCAAACACAGGCCATTTATTACATAAACAATTTGCAGGCCATCCAGGTAAAATCTTAGCGCTTGAAATGGGCGGTAACAATCCGCTGGTGGTTAAAGATGTTGCTGATGTGAGCGCCGCCGTTCACGATATTATTCAATCGGGCTTTATTACTTCGGGTCAGCGTTGTACTTGTTCACGTCGATTATTTATTGAAAAATCAGCCAATGGCGATGCGATTTTAGAAAAGCTGATCAGCGCAACCAAAAATATTCTTGTAGATGATAGCTTTGCAGCCGAACAACCATTTATGGGTGCCATGATCAGTGAAAAAGCCGCCTTAGGCATGGTTGCAGCGCAAGCTGACCTAGTTAAACAAGGTGCTGAGGTACTCGTTGAGCTTAAACAATTAAAACCAGGCACTGGGTTTGTCAGCCCTGGTATTATTGATGTCACTAATATCGATGAAATCGCTGATGAAGAACACTTTGGCCCGCTAATTAAAGTATACCGCTACACTGACTTTGATAGCGCTATAGCAGAGGCGAACAACACCAGCTTTGGTTTATCTGCAGGTTTACTTGCAGACAGCGAAGATGATTACAGCCACTTTTTAAAGCGTATTCGTGCCGGTATTGTTAACTGGAACCGCCCTATTACAGGCGCATCAAGCGCAGCGCCATTTGGTGGCATAGGTGCCAGTGGTAACCACAGAGCCAGTGCATACTATGCTGCAGATTACTGCGCATACCCAGTGGCCTCAGTAGAGTCAGAAAAAGTTAACTTACCGCAAACCCTCGCGCCGGGCTTAATAATTGAATAACAATTTTAGAAAATTTAAGGATTTACCATGCATACTGATGTAAACACATTATTTGATAACTTATGGCAAAACTACCTAACAGTAACGCCATCAGCTGATAAAATTCATGACTTATTAGGCTCAACGCAAAAAGACGACATTATTAACGATCATATTGCTTTGCGTACTTTTAACATAGAAAAAGTAGGCCTTGAAAAACTAGCTGCGCACTTTTTAGCTATTGGTTATAAAGAATGTGGTGAGTACCACTTTGAAGCAAAAAAGCTCTACGCCAAGCATTATGAACATAGCGATCCGACACAGCCTAAAGTGTTTATTTCTGAATTATTAGTTGAAAAATGTTCGCCTGAGCTTCAAGCTATCGTTACTGATATGGTTGCACAAATTGACGAAAGCGCTGTGACTGCCGATAACTTTTTATATTCAGGCACACATTGGCAAGTAAGCACCGATACATACAAAAAGTTATTAGCTGAGAGCGAATATGCAGCGTGGATGTCTGCGTGGGGTTACCGTGCAAATCATTTTACTGTGAACATTAATACCTTAGCTAAATTTGATAACATCCATGATGTAAACCAAGCTCTTAAAGATGCAGGTTTTGCACTTAATACCTCAGGAGGCGAAGTAAAAGGCTCACCAGAGGTGCTACTAGAGCAATCATCAACATTAGCTGATGAATACGCTGTGACCTTTTGCGATGGCGATATGCGCATTCCTAGCTGTTTTTACGAGTTTGCTATTCGTTATCCAAAACCAGATGGTGAAATTTACACTGGATTTGTTGCAGCCTCTGCAGATAAAATTTTCGAGAGCACCAACGCACGTTAACTGTGTTGTGCTAAATTAAAAAAAGCCCATTTTTGGGCTTTTTTTGTTTCTGAGAAAAAGCTCACTTATAAATCATAAAAACAACGGCTTGTAGTCGTTTTCTAATTGTTCAAATGACAAATTACCAATAAAACGACCAAAGCTCAGCCACGTAGCAAGTCCTCTTAAATCTTTAAAATGAGGCGGCACAAATTGCGGGTTTTCAATCACACCTAAATCATGTAGTTGCGATATTAACCTAAAGTCATCAATTGATATTTTACCCACCAGCAATAGCGGTAATTGGTCAATTCTGCCAAGCTGTATCGCCACCCGAATTAAGTTATAAACCAATACAAAGCCTTTTATATAAGCAATGTCTTTAGTAAACGGTAAGCCGGTTGCGGTGCTACCTCTAAATACACGCTGTGCAAGGGTGTAGCTGTCGTCTTTTGATAACCCTTGTGCTACATAATCTCGGTATATATCTACAAACTCAGCACCATCAATCACTTTGGTGACCGCTTGAATACGGTTTACTAATTTTGATAAGCGACGTGGTGTTGATTTAAGAGTAATTATTTCGGTCAGTACTGCAAGCCCTTCTTGGGTAACGGTAGAGCTTGGCGTGCCTTTACTCAAACAAGTTAAATAAGGTTGCGCTAAGCCATTTTGAGTGGTGCCTACATGGATCCAGCCCTCGTGTACCTCTAAAATATCTAATTCGCGCTGAGAAAACTTAACATCTTGATTAAGCTTTATATTGTTAGCTCCTGCTGCGGCATCACTGACAATTCCGTCACTTAGCATTACTTCAACATTAATGCCTTGCATACTGGCATTAACTTGTTCAGATAAAATCCGCACCGCATCACTGGCATCAATATTTTTAGGATCTTCAGGCAAAATGTTCGCATCAAGTAAACTTTTTAATGGCTGCTCGAGCATATTAGCAAGCTCAGATAAAGAAGGCTCACCAGCATGAAAAAGATCTTTTGGGTGACCAAATAGCTCTACCGACAAGTCATGAAATTCGGCAGTGCCTCGATGCTCCAGCATATTGAGCACTGTTTTATATTCACCACACATTTTACCCATATATTGGGTTATTGGGTTTAATTGTCCCAACTGATTAATAATATTACGATGCAGTGTTGAAAATGCTTGGCGCAACTCACTAGGCACAAATCCTAAATCGCGCTGTTGGTAATAGGCACGATCTATCAGAGGATTTTTTTGACATTTTTGCCTAAAAAACTCTTCTTTAGTCTGTTTATCCCAATTAATTGCATCGAGTATTCTAATGGGGGTTTGCAGTGCAATAAGTTGGTCGGATAATTCACGAGTTTTTAAAAGTAACGCTTTGTCTATCATGGTAAAAGCTCAACATAAAGTGAACTTTGAGCATAATTTATAAATTGAAAATAACAAAGCAATATCGCACATTCTTGACTATTGTTTTTATGATGATCGACCCGCATATCTACCCCGTATGAGAGAATAAATAAAAGGTATAAACAATGAAAAATGAAATCGACAACAAACAGATTCTAGCGGTTTACGAACGTATCCAGCAACGTGGTAAAACCACAGAAGAAGGTAAGCTTTATCAGGGGGTCACTGCATTTTCTGATATTGACGGCTATACCGTTTACTTACAAGGTAGTGGGGTATTATTACGTTTTGGATTTCATAATACCTATCACTTAGATTATGAACATGACAAACACAAAGACGACTTTTTGAAGAAACTCTACAACATAGCTAACGAAGAGTAATGCGACCAACAAATAGACGAAATAGGCCAACTGGTTCACGCAATTTACAGTTTATTCACCAAGTTATTGCGCAATTAAAAGCTGAACCTGAAAAGCTGCAACTGATAAAAAATAACCTTGCTTATTACCGCGAACAAACACACTTAAAGCGCGGTTTTTTGCTCGCGATTGAACGTTTTGATTGGGTGTTTGAAGCTACTGATAACATCGACGAAATTTGTGAACAGATCATGGCCGATGATTATATTGGCAATCGCTTAAGACGTTATCCCCTTCTATTTAAAGGTGTTGTTGAAACCTAAACAGCACCTTGCTTTACCCCTTCTTAGGTTAACATTCGGTTAATTTACCTCCCATCTCCCTTTCTATAATCGGTATTTCATCGGAAAAACAGATATATTCGTTTTACCTTCACATAACTACCCTGCTGGTAAAAAATACAATTAGTACTCTAATAGTTAACGCACTAACAAATAAATCACTAAAAGTTTCTCTTACCTCGTAAACAATTAATTACACTATATAAGCAAACACAAAAAACAAATATAACCCACTGTTATTTATTGATTTTATATAAATCATTATGTTGTTAATTTTGCATCATTTAATACTCATTTTGTTAATCATTTATCCATACTTTACTCTCTTGCTATTTACACAAGCCTTGAATTGTTAGAGCTATTACCTTAAGCTTAATCTTTATTGAACGTTCAATTAATAAAAATTATGCCCAAAGTTGGAATGGAACCTGTAAGGCGTCAGCAGCTAATTGACGCGACTATAGAATCAGTTGCTCAAAAAGGGCTTCAAGCGACTACAATTAATAGCATTAGTAAAAATGCTGGAATGTCATCAGGCATAATTAGTCATTACTTTGGTGGGAAACAGGGGCTAATTGAAGCAACTGTGCGTTATTTACTCTCGAACTTGAAAGACGACTTAATTAATAAAGTTGATGAAAACACCACTGCAACTCAAAGGTTAATGTTTATTGTTGAATCAAACTTTGCGCTAGTACAACAACGAAAAGATACCACTCGGACGTGGCTAAGTTTTTGGGCGCAATCAATGCACGATAAGGAACTTCATCGTTTACAAAAAGTAAACAGCAAACGCTTGCAGAGCAATTTAACCGTTTCATTTAAGCAATTAATGCCTTTGGCGCAAGCGACACTCGCGGCCGAATTAACCGCAGCAATGATTGATGGCTTATGGCTTCGTGCCGTATTAAGCCAATCAGACGAAAATCAGTTTAAACACAGTGAATCACTGGCTAAAAACTACGTGCATTCACTTATCAAGCAATATGGAGCCTAACGTGACTACACCTATTTATCAAAACTTTATCAACGGCCAATTCCTTGCGAATAAAAGCGGCGAAACATTTGATGTAGTAAACCCTGCAACCGGCCAGGTAATTTATGCCGTTGAAGTCGCTGATGAGTATGTTCAAAACGCAGCGATAGAAAGTGCAAAACAAGGCTTTAAAGTTTGGTCAGCGATGACCCCTATTGAGCGCAGCCGTATTTTATTAAACGCTGTTGCTATTTTACGCGAGCGCAATGACGAGCTTGCCCTGGTTGAAGTTCTCGATACTGGTAAACCAATGCAAGAAGCTAACTGCGTAGATATTGAAACAGGCGCAGATGTTATTGAATATTTCGCAGGCCTTGCCCCTGCACAAGTTGGTCAACAGCAAATGGTTGGCGATGATTTTTATTATACTCGCAAAGAACCTCTAGGTATTTGTGCAGGTATTGGTGCATGGAACTACCCATTACAAATTGCATGTTGGAAGTCAGGTCCTGCTCTTGCAGCGGGTAATGCATTTATTTTTAAGCCATCTGAAGAAACACCACTTGGCGCAATTAAATTAGCCGAAGTGTTTATTGAAGCAGGCGTTCCTGCTGGCGTATTTAATGTAGTGCAAGGCGCGGGCGAAGTAGGTCAATGGCTTACTGCACATCAAGATATTGATAAAGTATCGTTTACTGGTGAAGTAGGTACAGGTAAAAAAGTTGTAGCCAGTGCTGCAGGCACATTAAAAGATGTGACTATGGAGCTCGGTGGTAAATCGCCATTACTAGTATTTGATGATGCCAATATAGAGCAAGCAGTAAGTGCCGCTATGCTAGGTAACTTTTATACCCAAGGTGAAATTTGCACTAACTGTACCCGTATTTACGTACACAAAAATGTTTACCAACAATTTATTGATGAACTTAAAACACGCACTGAAAACAATATTATTGCCGGCGACCCACAAGATCTAAACACTAACTTTGGCGCGCTTATTTCTAAAAAGCATCAAGATTTAGTGATGAGTTACATCGACAAAGGTCTTGAAGAAGGCGCAACACTATTAACAGGTGGTTCAACGCTTTCTCCAGAAGCAGCGCCAAATGGCTATTTTGTAGCGCCGACTGTGTTTGTTGATTGCAATGATGAAATGACTATCGTTAAAGAAGAGATTTTTGGCCCAGTAATGAGCGTTTTAGTCTTTGATGATGAAGATGATGTGATTGCCCGCGCTAATGGCACTCACTTAGGTTTAGCTGCAGGCGTTTTCACCAGCGACATTAAACGCGCTCATCGCGTAATTCATCAACTGCAAGCCGGTATTTGTTGGATTAATGCTTACGGTAACTCACCAGCAGAGATGCCAGTGGGTGGTTATAAGCAATCGGGTATTGGTCGTGAAAATGGCATAGAGACTCTAGATCATTACACACAAACTAAATCTATTTATGTTGGCATGGCCGACATAGAAAGCCCGTTTTAAGGAATCATCATGAACCACTCTTTTGATTATATTATTGTAGGTGCGGGCTCAGCAGGCTGTGTGTTAGCAAATCGCTTGTCTGAAGATTCAAGTAACAAGGTATTGTTACTTGAAACCGGCGGCAGCGATAAAAGCATCTTTATAAAAATGCCAACGGCACTCTCTATTCCAATGAATACAGATAAGTTTGCGTGGCAATTTCATACGCAACCAGAGCCACATCTAGATAACCGTGAAATGCATTGCCCACGCGGTAAAGTTCTTGGCGGCTCATCATCGATTAATGGCATGGTGTATGTGCGTGGCCACGCTAAAGATTTTGATGAATGGCAACAGCACGGTGCTAACGGCTGGGATTACCAAGCGTGTTTACCGTATTTTAAAAAAGCAGAAAGCTTTTACCTAGGTGAAAATAGCCATCGTGGTGGCAAAGGTCCGCTAGGTGTTAATAACGGCAATAACATGGAGAACCCGTTATACACTGCATTTATTGAAGCGGGTGCAGAGGCCGGTTATTCAACAACAAATGACTACAATAGTGCTCAGCAAGAAGGTTTTGGCCCTATGCACATGACCGTTAAAAACGGTGTGCGTAGCTCAGCCTCTCGAGAATATTTAGATCCTATTAAGCATCGTAGCAACTTAACAATCGTTACAGGTGCTCTTGCCCAGCGCGTTATTTTAGATGGTAAAAAAGCAACCGGCGTTGAATACAAGCTTAATGGCGCGGTTAAAACTGCAAAAGCAAATAAAGAAGTTATCTTAAGCGCAGGCTCTATTGGTTCACCACACCTACTACAGCTTTCAGGTATTGGTGATACTCAAGCACTTGAGAAAGCAGGCGTTGAAGTAAAACATCACTTACCAGGTGTAGGCCAAAACCTGCAAGATCATTTAGAGTTTTACTTTCAATATAAGTGTAAACAACCGATTACTTTAAACGGTAAGTTAGGCTTGTTTTCTAAAGGTTTAATTGGCGCAAAATGGCTACTAACTCGCAAAGGCTTAGGCTCAACTAATCATTTTGAATCATGTGCCTTTATTCGCTCAAAGCCAGGTGTTGAATGGCCTGACATACAGTATCACTTTTTACCGGCCGCTATGCGTTACGATGGTCGTAGTGCTTTTGCAGGGCATGGTTTTCAAGTGCATGTAGGCCATAACAAGCCTAAGAGCCGAGGCAGTGTCACTATTGCATCAGCTGATCCAACACAGCCACCTAAAATTGTATTTAATTACCTAGAGCATCAAGACGATATTGAAGGCTTTAGAGCGTGCGTACGTTTAACACGCGAAATCATTGAACAACCAGCATTTAACCAATTTCGTGGTGAAGAAATTCAACCAGGGCAACAAGTTCAAACTGATGAGCAAATTGATGCCTTTGTTCGCCAAGCCGTAGAAAGTGCTTATCACCCTTCTTGCTCTTGTAAAATGGGTGAAGATGATATGGCCGTGGTTAACTCAAACACTCAAGTGCATGGCATACAAAGCTTACGTGTGGTTGATTCGTCAATTTTTCCGACCATACCGAACGGTAATTTAAATGCCCCTACGATTATGGTGGCCGAAAAAGCCGTGGATATTATTCTAGGAAATAAGCCCTTAGCTCATACAGGAGTTGATGTTGTGAATGCCACTGATTGGCAAACTACACAACGAAATAAAAACCTTTAATTTAGCCTGTCATAAAGGCCTCTCTCGTAAGCAAAATGCTTAAAGAGTGCCTTTATGTACCTTGCAGTGGCTCACAAGCATAAATAGGTTATGCCGGTGTTAATGCAAGCACAATAAAAAACGGAGTATATATGTGTTACTTTTATTCATTCTGGGAGGGCGATAATGACTATTTGGCTTAATGCTGGCATTATTTTTACCTTACTTGCCATTGTTACTATTTTAATAAAATGGGGCAATGTACGCGTAGTAGGCGTCACACCAGTGAGAACATTCACCTTTATAGCAATCCTATTTACCTCTGGCCTAGACGTTGGCCTTATTATGTTTCCTTTAACCGAATTTGCCGGTTATGCAGACATAAAAGCAAGCCCAGAATATGCATTTGCCAACCCGCTCTCTATTGAGTTTGGTTATTGGGGATTTTTAATTTGGGGATTTTATTTTCTTACGTGCTTTTATTTCTGTGTAATAGAGCCCAAAGTGAAGTTTTTTGAAATTCCATGGGTTAAATTTTTAAACAACGTGGTCATTATTGGTACTTGTGCGTTTACCGCATACTTACTGCTAAGCAATCTACCGTGGTATATACCAGAACTTGGTGATGGTTCAAGTGTTATTCCAGCATTTTACTTAATTGTACTTGCCGCTATTTGTTTTGCGGTGTATTCAAGTACCGATATTAAATACGTACGCTTTTTAAGCATTGCCACTACTTGGTTGTTTATCGCATTAATTGGTTTTATGTGGGCTGATGCCTTCTTATTTGGCGATAGCGAACTCTCTGCATTTACTCAAAATATAGGTTTAATTGGCAATTACTTCGCCAACATCAATGAATTTGTATTGCCACTGAATGATTACCATGAGTTTTATCTATTTTGGTGGTTTGCGTGGAGCATCATGATTGGTCAGTTTACATCGCGTTTTGTTGGTGGTTTAAAAACATACCAAGTATTGGGCGCTATGTTGATTTTCCCGTCAATACCAATCGCTATCTGGTTTAGTGTGTTATATCACTACCACGAGGCGGGTATTCCAACTGCAGGCATCAAAAACTTTGCCATGGTGTTTGTAGGTATCGTGTTTGTTATAAACTCGCTTGATTCACTGATCCGTTTATACACAGATAATTTAAACTTAACTGTAAAACGCTTAGGCAAGTTTAAATATATTGCTATGAACGTTATCGCTTTATCATTATTGACACTGTTATTTAAACTTGAGTTTTTGCAAATTCAATGGGTTGGTGCTTTAGTTATTGGCTTATTCTTTATCTGCTTAGGTTTTATTGCCTACAGCAAATTTAAAACAGTCAGCAATATCGAAGGATCGCCTAAAGCGAATAAAATTGATTACACAAAAATAGAAACTATCAGCTAGGAAACCACATGAACAATAAATTAAAACAACTTTTTATCGCTTTACCATTAACGGTTTTGTCAACAACAGCAGCAGCTAACTGGTCAACAACGATTACCGCTGCCTCTGATTACACCTTTAATGGTGTTACTCAAACAGATAACGACCCTGCGCTACAAGCAAGTCTTGACTATGCGTACGATAACGGTGTGTATGCAGGTGTATGGGCATCAAATGTAGATTTTGGTGATGACACAGACTTCGAACTAGATGCTTATGTAGGCCGATACATTCAGTTAAACGAACAAGTAAGCCTTGATTACGGTATTGCTTATTACACTTACCAAGGTAATAACAGCGATGGTAACTACGCAGAAGCGTATACTAAATTTGGTTATGCCAGTGACTACGGTCAAACAGAGCTTAACTTTTGGTACAGCTGGGATTACTTTGGCTACGATACAGGCCATGTGATTTCGATGATTGCGCACACTTTCGAGATTGCTCCAAATCATGCAATTCGTGCTAGCTTTGATATCTCAAACTCACTCGATGGCAATAAATTTCAGTGGGATGAAGCTAAGGGCGATAAATCGTATCATCATTACCGCTTAGCGTACCAAACAAGCTATGAAGGGTTTGGTATTGAAGTAGCAGCTGAGAATACCAGCTTAGACTACGATTACGCAGATGAGCGAATTGTACTTGCTATCTCACGTACTTTTGACTTGTAATAGTTAGCTTTTGCTTTCTATAAAAAAACACGCTACCCAGTAGCGTGTTTTTTATTGCCTAGCAAAATCTTGCTTTTATAGTATTTATAGCGTTATAACTGCCACGCATAACTGACTTTAGTAAAGAAAGTACGTTGGTCACGCTCAATGCTTTTTAACGAGTCATCCTGATAACCTTTATCTGAATACCCTAAGTAAAATAACGTTTGTGCGTTAATTTTATATGAGTAAACCAGCTGACTACCATAATCTTTGTTGATTTCGCTTACCTGGTAAAAGTAAGCATCTTCATTTCTGTCTATATCTTCAAACTGTAAAATCAGCTTAAGCATAGCGCGCATACTAAACTTATAATAAAGCCTAAAATCTACAAGGTTTGCGGTAAATACGCGTCGCCCTTGGTAATCATCTAAATGACTATAATTATGTCTAACATCTAACTGCCAGTGATTATTAATATCCCAAACAGCCTGTGATTGTGTAGTTAAAACATCACCTAACTGCTCATTGGTATAATCTATACGGCTTGCGTATTCGACGTATAACGATAATCTCAAATCTTTAGTCGGCCTAAAAGCCGTATAAAAATAACCAATATTTTGGTTATAAAAATTGCCATTATAGTTTTCATAGCGATTTAACAAACCAAGCTCAAATACAGACTGCTTTTGACCTTGAAAGGTCATGTAACCTTCATATTCTTCTTCAAGCAAGTCGCCATTTTGAGCCCAGCTTTTATCCCAATCGGCGGTGTATGACCATGTTGTTAGCATGTCATGTTCATCACCATACCAAGTTTGACCGCCACCAAAACCTACTTTTTCGTAGTCTACTTTTTCTTGATAACCTAAATCGGTGCGGTAATCCTCACCAATATTGTCATACGTTGCATAAAGCTTATAATCGCGCTTATCGCGAGTCAGCTTTAATGCATACGCCATATCAGACTGAGACTCTGCTAAATTGTAGTTATCAACTAAAAATTTAGAGTTGTTGGTATCAGCATTGGCTATTTGATAATTAAGTGTATCTGACTGATTAAACCAATAGCTACCATCAACCGATAACACCGTATTATGGTAGTCGCTACTTTCTCTATGTGTGGTGGTTACTCCTATGGTCCCTTGTTGGCCAATATCATATTGGTATCGCGCCACCGCTGCCTTGGTTTTATCATTTAGGCTGGCAAAACCAGACCCTTGGTTACTAGGCAGTAAAACATTACTGTTGTCGTCATCTGCAAACATTAGCGCATAGCTATGGCTGTCGGTTTTACCGGTGAGCTTGGCGCCAATATTAGGCTCAGCTATGGTGCGGGTATAGAGCAGTTCAAATAAATTACTTTTAAAGTAAGACGCGCCATCTAAGAAAAACGGGCGTTTTTCAGCGTAATAAATAGAATATGTGGTGTTTACATCCAGCTCTAACGAATCGGTTTCTACCTGAGAAAAGTCAGGGTTTATGGTGGCATTAATTACTGCATCTTTAGTAATACCCCAACGCAGATCGAGCCCTACTTCTGTATCTACATCGCCGTTATCCCATTCGCCAGGTACCTGTGTTTTTTGATCGTTTCTTAATGCGGTTAAGGTTGGCGTTAATTGCAGATTTTTGCTCGGTGCTAAATTATTAAATCCAGTTATTTTGTCAAACTGACATAAACTACATTTAATATCACGGTCAAAGCCGGTACTTGATAATTGATACAACACATCACGCTGATAGTTGCGCATCATCGAAAAGCCCCAAGTAGAGTCGGCTTGGTTTTGTGCAAAGCGCAGTGCTTTAAACGGGATACGCATTTCAACCACGTAACCTTGCTCGTTTATGGTACCGGCACTATCCCAAATAGCATCCCAGGATAAATCTGACACCCACTCGTCGGTATCCGTCATGCGAATGTCGCCTTGAGCACCCAGTGGGTTTACATAAAACTCATAGCCAGTACGCTCATCGTTAAAGGTATCAATTACCAAACCAACATTGTCATCCTGCCAAAGCGTGTCTCTATCACGAAGCGCTGCACGAATTTTACTCGGATCGGTGTCATAAGCTACAAAAGCTACATACAAATTATGACCATCGTCATAAATATACGCATCGGTTTTTACCGGTGGCGTGCCTTTTTCATTCGGCTCATCTTGATAGTTTACCGCAACGCGGGTTGCTTGTTGCCAATGCGGCTCGTTAAGCACGCCATCCACATCAATGTTTTTATTAATGTGTGCAAGTTGATAATTAAGCTTATCGGCAAGTGCATTGGGGCTGAGAGTTAAAACAAAGCTGAAGCTGGTCAACAACAGCAATTTTATTATTTTTGTAGGTATAAAGTACTGCATAAACATCCATTTAGGTTTATTTACTTGTTAAAAGTAAACTTTGGTCTGGAGTGTAAATTATACAGATATGTTTGTTAATACTTGCGCGTTAATATTTGTAATAAAATTAACAAAAAACTAATAATAAGTGTTGGGAAGTAGTTATGTGTCGAGAAGTTTTAATTTATTAGCCACACCATTCCAGCTATCGGCATCTTCTGGGGCGGGTTTAACTTGCGTTATACGTGGCCATATTTCTGCCAATTCTGCATTAAGCTGGGTGAACTCTTTTTGCGATTCAGGTAATTCATCTTCTTGATAAATAGCATCGGCAGCACACTCAGGGACACATAAACCACAGTCAATACAATCTACCGGGCTAATAGCCAAAAAATTAGGGCCTTCAAAAAATGCATCTGCAGGGCACACCGATACGCAATCAGTGTACTTACATTTTATACAGTTTTCGGTGACTACAAACGCCATAGTGGTTTAATACCTAATATTTAACTTTACCAGCTGCGGATCATACCCAACCCTTACCAAAACACAATAAATATGTGCCAAAAGCGAACAATTTAACGTAATATATGGCGCTTATAAATTAGCGCTTTGTGCACTCCCCTTATTGTGAGCGGTATTTACTTTCCGCTATGACACCAAAAGAGATATTAATGATACGTTTAACCGAAATAAAGCTGCCGCTTGACCATGACGAAAATGCTATTGGCCAAGCCATCATCAATAAATTAAATATAAGTCCAGAGCAGCTACACAGCTACAATGTGTTTAAACGCGGTTACGATGCACGTAAAAAAAGCGCCATTTTACTTATTTATACGCTTGATGTTGAGGTAGATAACGAAGCAGAACTGTTAGCCTCGTTTGAAAAAGATCAACACGTTAAAGTCTCCCCTGACACCAACTACAAATTTGTAGCACACGCTAATAGCAGCATTAAAGAGCGCCCTGTAGTAATTGGCTTTGGCCCATGTGGTTTATTTGCCGGTTTAGTGCTGGCACAAATGGGCTTTAAGCCAATAATTTTAGAGCGTGGCAAAGAAGTACGTGAACGCACCAAAGACACCTTTGGCTTTTGGCGTAAAAAGGCGCTTAATACCGAATCAAACGTTCAGTTTGGTGAAGGTGGTGCAGGCACGTTCTCAGACGGTAAGCTCTACAGCCAAGTAAAAGATCCAAAACATTATGGCCGTAAAGTAATTACTGAGTTTGTAGAGGCCGGCGCTCCTGAAGAAATTTTATACGTTAGTAAGCCGCACATTGGTACGTTTAAACTAGTAACCATGATTGAAAAAATGCGTGCCCGTATTATTGAACTCGGTGGCGAAATTCGTTTTAGCACCCGCGTTGACGATATCCATTTAGACAACGGCCAAGTTACTGGGCTTACACTTTCTAATGGTGAAAAGCTTGAAACTCGCCACGTGGTATTAGCAGTTGGTCACAGTGCCCGTGATACGTTTAAAATGATCCACGATAAAGGCATTTATGTTGAGGCAAAACCCTTTTCAGTAGGCTTTAGAATAGAACATAAACAATCAATGATTGATGAATGCCGCTTTGGCGATAACGCGGGTAACCCTATTTTGGGCTCTGCCGATTACAAATTGGTACACCATTGTAATAATGGCCGAACCGTATACAGTTTTTGTATGTGCCCTGGCGGCACTGTAGTTGCCGCTGCCTCTGAAGAAGGCCGCGTGGTTACTAACGGTATGAGCCAATATTCTCGTAGTGAGCGAAATGCGAACAGTGCTATTGTTGTGGGTATTTCGCCAGAAAAAGATTTTCCAGGCCATCCTCTAGCTGGTATCGATTTACAGCGTAAGCTAGAAGAGCAAGCCTATGAGCTTGGTGGTAAAAATTATGATGCCCCAGCACAGCTGATTGGCGACTTTTTAAAGGGTAAATCGTCGGCTAATTTAGGGGATGTACAGCCTTCGTATACGCCAGGTATAAAACTGACTGATTTAAGCAAAGTACTGCCAGCGTTTGCCATTGAAGCGCTACGTGAAGCAATTCCTGCCTTTAACAAACAAATTCGTGGCTTTTCAACCAATGATGGCTTACTCACGGGTGTAGAAACACGTACGTCTTCACCTATCAGTATCAAGCGCGATAAAACCTTCCAAAGCATTAATACTAAAGGGCTTTACCCTGCAGGTGAAGGTGCAGGTTATGCAGGCGGTATTTTATCAGCGGGTATTGATGGTATTAAAGCGGCCGAAGCAGTTGCATTATCGATGTTAGAAAAGCACAACTAAACTACTCTTTCCGGCACAAAAAAACCTGAGTAAACTCAGGTTTTTTTAATGGCTTAGCTGTCTTACTTTTTAAGTGACAGCTTTTCGCCTTTTAAGCTTTTACGTACATTAGAAATTCGCGAGCGGTTTTTCGCTCTCGCTTCACCGGTAGCCTGGCCTGATGGCTTATTAGCACGGGTGCGGCGTAAATGCGCTGGCTTTTTACCAATTTTATCAATCAGTACTTCACGATTACTTACTTCGTAACCTTCTAAGTAAACACGTTTAATTTTTTGACCAATTAAGGTTTCAATTTCAAACAACATGTTTTCTTCTTCGCGACTCACAAACGAAATTGCTTGTCCTTGGTTACCAGCACGACCAGTTCGGCCAATACGGTGTACGTAATCTTCAGCAAGCCAAGGTAAATCAATATTAATAACACGCGGTAAACCGTCAATATCAATACCACGGGCCGCTACTTCTGTTGCAACTAGCACGCGTACTTTGCCTTCTTTAAATTCACGCAACGCACGACGACGATTACCTTGCGATTTATCGCCATGACATACTGCCGCTGGAATACCGTCTAAGTTAAGTTCAGTTACTAACTCATCTGCGGTTTCTTTCATGTTTACAAACACTAGCACTTGCTGCCAGTTTTTCTTACCAATCAGCTCAGAAAGCAACTCTTGCTTACGGCGCTCCTCTACTGGGTAAACCACGTGTTGTACTGTACTTGCGGTGCTGTTAGTTTGATCAACACGAACAATTTCAGGCTGCTTTAACACTTTAGAGGCGAACTGTTTAATTGCTGCTGGGAAGGTAGCTGAAAACAATAAAATTTGACGCTCATCTGCACAGCTTTTTATTACGCTTTGCATATCATTAATAAAGCCCATATCAAGCATACGGTCAGCTTCATCAAGTACTAAATGTTTTACTTGAGCAAGGCTTAAGTTACCTAAACGAATATGATCAAGTAAACGTCCTGGTGTTGCTACTACAACATCAACACCTTCTTTGAGTGCAATTTCTTGTCCTGCGGTATTAACACCACCAAATAAGCTCACTACTTTTAACTGAGTGTACTTAGCAAAGTCTTTAAAGTTATTCGCTATTTGCTCTGCAAGCTCACGCGTAGGCGCAAGGACTAAGGCGCTTGGCGCATTCGTAGTGCTGCAATCTGACTCAAATAACTTTTGAATAATAGGGAGTGCAAATGCAGCGGTTTTACCTGTACCGGTTTGTGCACTTGCTAAAACGTCTTTACCTTTACGAACAGCCGGAATAGCTGAGCGCTGAATGGGCGTAAGGGTGTGGTAATTAAGTTCGTCTAACGCCTGAATAAGTTCAGGGGCAAAACTAAAAGATTTAAAATTCATTGCTGTATAACCTGCGGCCACATTATCAAGGGTCGCAAATTATACAGTAAAATCGCTTAAACAGTTAGTTTTAAACACCAGAAACCGCTAATTTATAAAATGCAGGATAATTAGCGATTATCAGCTGTTGTTTAAGTTAGCTAAATGGTTTTAACTCGCAAGGTTTATTCCCGTTAATTCACGCCTTTATTGCACTTTTATAAATTTTACACCGTTGTTTTACATTGTGTTACATAACTATTTGCATTTAAATAACCAAAACAGGTAAACTTCTTCGCCCGTTTTGTGGGGTGTATATAAATTAAAGGAAATTAATAATGATAAAAAGATGTTTAACTGCTGCGGTATTAGTAAGCGCATTCGTTTCAATGCCGTCACAAGCAAAAAGTGGCATCAACCCATGGCAACAATGTGGTATTGGTGCAATGGTTTTCCCAGACAATGGCGTTGCGGCAGCAATTTCTAATATTATTTGGGATTTAGGAACAACAGCGGTATCGTCTAACATTTCTTCAGTAGAGAGCTGTGAAGGCGCTAACGTAAAAACAGCGCAGTTTATTCAACAAACTTTTCCTGTATTAGAACAAGAAATAGCACAGGGTGAAGGCGAGTATATCTCTGCAATGCTTAATGTACGTGGTTGTGATGTAACTGCTCATCAACAAATTATCAATTCGGTACGCAGCGATTACGCAAACGCACCAATAGACAATGCACAAGCATTTTATGAATTAGTTGAAGGTAAAATTACCACTAACTTTTCATCTCAATGCGCTGCAATCTAATAATTAAAGGGCTTAACAGCCCTTTTTTTTGGTTAAACAATGAAACCTTTATTTTATTTTATTAGCGTTTTTTTATTCACCTCTTTCTCAAGTTCTGCCACGCAATCTATCTCTGTTTTAGCAAAACACCCAATATGGTTGAAATTAGGGCATTACAAAAATCAACCAACTACTATTAGTTATATTACTAACGCATCCTTTTTTATTGCAGATAACGGACGTAATGATCCGGTTGCAGAATTAAAAGCAACAATCCATGCTTTTAATAACCAGCCATTAACACAATGTCGCTACCCTGCTCGTTATCAATGGCTCAAAGAGCAAGGTTTAACCTTTTCAATGCCAGCTGCAGAGTGCCCAAAATTACAGCAATGGCGAGAGCAACAAGCTATTCACTCTGTTAGTTTAGTATTTGCCTCTGGTTATATGAGTAACCCCGCATCGTTATATGGTCATTTATTACTTAAACTTAATCGCTCAACCGAATCAAAAAACAAATTATTAGATTACAGCATAAACTATGGCGCACATGTTCCAGACAATGAAAATGGCTTAGTCTATATTCTCAAGGGCTTGTTTGGTGGTTATAAAGCCGGTTTTTCAGATCAATTGTTTTATCGCCACCAGCATAATTACGGCGAGATAGAATTAAGAGATTTATGGGAATATACCCTTAATCTAAACGAGCGCGACGTGGCTTTTATTGCTAACCACTTATGGGAAATTTTAGGCACTGAATTTGATTATTACTTTGCCGATGAAAACTGCGCGTTTCATCTCGCACAAATTATTGAACTTGTTATTGGCGATCAACTAACTAGCGAAAGCTCTCCTTGGGTAATACCAGCCACTATCTTTTCAAGATTAAACACAGCCACCTACCAAGAGCAATCAGCGGTTAAAAAAGTCACATTTACACCCTCACGTGACACTGTATTTTCAAAATATGTGCAATCTTTAAGTGAAAAAGAGCTCAGCTTTGCCAAACAAATCTTTGCAGAATCAGCAGTACTAAAAAGCAAATCATTTTTAGCTTTGCCAGTACAGTCTCAAAAAGCCATTATTGGCGCTTTATTTGAACTTGTACAAGTGAAACAAATTCAAAAACAAACCCCAGTAAAAATAAGTGAGTTAAAAAATGCGCTAATCCAAGCGCGCTTAAAGCTGCCAATGGGCGAAAACAAAGTTAAATTTCAATTTACCCAGCAGCCTCCACATAAAGGCCAAAAGCCCTCTAACAGCTCAATTTCTGCGATGCACACGGCTGAGCAAACACAGTACACTATGGGTTTTAGGCTGAGCTATTTTGATACCCTTGCCTCTGATATTGCCCGCATTCCATTTTCTAATTTAGAAATGTTAGATACCGAGCTGATGTTTACAAATGGCGAAACTTACATAAATAAAATTCATTTATTAGATTTAGAGTCATTCAATCCAAACCAATTGTCCTGGGCTAATGAATCTAAGTGGTCGTGGAAAATCAATGTGGGATTCGACAGACAACCAGCACTGTGCAGAACCTGTAAACGCAGCTTTGTTATGGGAGGAGCCGGACAAGCTTGGCAGTTTAGCAACAACACCTTAGCCTATAGCTTAATTAATGGTTATTTGGGTGATTTAGCTAAAAACAGCCACTTTTATGATTCGTCGGTAGAGGTGGGGATCATTACTGGTACTGACTCAGGTATTAAACTCAGAGCATCCTACGAAAAATCATTCTTAAATGCTAAAAACCCTGCGCAAACCAAACTAGAACTTGCAGTGCCTATTAACCAAGATATTGATATTAGATTAGCAGTAACACATGCCAATTCAGCTATGTGGCAGCTTAAACTCAACTACTATTGGCAGTGATATAAAAAAGCAGCCTCTGTGTTTACATTAGGCTGCTTTGAAAATTTAGTATTTAATAAATAGTCTAACAGTTTAAGATAAAATCAAAACCTTACTAATATCCACACACTGCGCTCGGCTACCGACAAAATCTTGCTCATTAAGCTGATTAATTAGCGTTACACCTTGTTGCTGTTGCTCATCGTTAAGCGGTACGTAAGGCATTCTAAACACAGGGTTCACCGCGCCGGTCATGATCATCGCGGTATTAATGGCAATTGGGTTTGGCTCGCAAAATAGCCAGTTCATTAATGGTTGTAATGAATTATTAAGCGCATCATTTTTGGTATCCATTAATTGGCGGAACAAACCTGGGATCAGGTTAGACGTAACTGAAATAACACCATGTGCTTTATGGATATGGCGTGCATCGTGTGCTTCGTCATCATTCCCAGACCAACATGCAATACCTTGTTGTTCATAGTGCGCTATACGCTCATTGCCACCACATTCTTTAACACCAATAAAGTGCTCATGCTGGGCCAGTGGTTCAATAATATCAGGGGTGAGGTCTTGACCTGTGCGCCCTGCTACGTTGTAAATAAACGCCGGACCAATATCAAGCACGCGTTTAAAGTGCTCTTTAACACCGGCAATTGATGTGCGCCCGTAGTAAGGGTTAATTTGCAATGAGGCATGCATGCCGCTGGCAAAACCATATTTTGTTGCTTTAATTGCTTCGCGCGTATTATTACTTCCGGTGTTACCTACAATCAGTAATTTATCACCAAATTTATTGGCACTGTGCGCAATTAGCATTAAGTGCTCTTCCCAGTTCATTAACTGGCCTTCACCGGTGGTGCCACCAACAACTATGCCGTCAACACCCGATGCAATTTGTATTTCAACGAGTTCATCATACTTTGCAAGATCGATCTCACCATTGGCTAAGTAAGGTGTTTTAATTGCAGTAATAAGGCTTGCTTGTTTAATTTGTTCTAGGGTGCGCATAAAAAAATCATTGTTATTAATACTTGGCCTATTTGTACCATATTTACCGCGCTATTTGCAGTGATAGCCAGTATTTAATTATAAAATGGCTTGTGTTATTGGGTTTGATGATACAAAATAAACAACTGTATAAATAAACAGTATTTGTTTTTTACTATTAAGCGAGCCACTATGCGTTTATCTGACTATTTAAGCACTCACTTTTATCACACTGGTGAGTTATGCCAAGCACTCAACATAGACAATGAAACTCTTGAAAATTGGCAAGCTCAAAGTATTTTTCCTAAGCCAAGTTATTGCATTAAAAACCAGATGAGTTGCAGCTCTTACTCAGGCTTATATGAGTGTGAAGAATACGACGATTATTATCCCCGTGGCTGCGTAAACTGGGGACAAGGAGTTATAAAGCAAAAAATTGAGTCATCTAATCAGGCGTTTAATTTGTTTGCTCAGCACTATACCCAATGTTTGGCTAAGCTTGCACAGCAAGGCTTTATATTTAACGAGGAACTGTTTGGCTGTGAAATAGAAGAACATTTACAGCAAGTATGGCAACAATTTTTATGCAGCAAATATGGCGTGCTCACCCAAAATGGCTTAATTGATGAAATTGTAGCTGTGGATATTGGCAGATTATTAGTAGACGATATAACCGAACTGCGCAGCAAAGCCAGTTTAGATAAAGATGAGCGCACCCGCATTCACCCTGCCATGAAACTTTTAAATAAAGCCCTTAGCCATGGCGCCGATCACGAAAAGCAGCTCACATTACGTAGCCGCTATATTGATGCCCTTATTTTAAAATACGATTTATCGATTAAATAAAGAGTAGTGTTTGGCTAAGGGGTTTAACTATTTAAGGGTTGTTGGCTTTATTAAAAATTACCAACACTGTGTTTTGCGGCTGGTTTTTGAGTGCAACGAGAAAAATAGCCCAACAACTACACTTTGTTAATTGCAAATTTACGATTTAGATATAATTTGATTAACTGCATAAGTTACATCATTTTTTATTACTGACTCTTCCATAATTGGTATTACCCATGAGGCACCTAGCATCTTTAAAGTGGAGCGCCAACTTTTCCATAGTTTCCCTTCAATGGTATCAAGATTATCAAGTCCAAATCTTGAAGATGCGCCCCACTGAGCAATTGAAGGCAGCTTAGGATCAGCACTTTGGGCACCTAAAATAAACGGGCGATCCATATCGTCTGGTACGATTGCAAAATAATACTCCACTTTTTCAGTCTTATTTAGAAATCTCGAGATAATTATCATTTTTTACCAGGCTAATAGCGCTCAAATGTTGAATAAAGCGACATCAATTAATCCGTCTTTGTTTGATCTTATTGCCTTATTAATCATTTTTACCAATAGCCATTAAAACAGGCATATTTCCTTTTGAACTATTCATTATAAAAGGGCTATTCACTTTAATGCTTACAAAGCCACTCGCCAAAAATGCTTGTTTAACTCTTTTCTCTGACAACCCCATACCCGATGAATCATCCTCAGAAAGCCAATCCCATTGAACAAACAGACCGTCTTTTTTTAATAAAGATTTTAATAAACTTAATGTCATTTCATAATCAGGCAGAAAACCGCAAACAGACGATGCGACTATTAGATCAAATTTATTTTCTAGCTCAGGAAAATTTTGAACCAATTCACTAGATAGGTAATCACAGATAGACGTTACATTATTTAGTGCCTTTTTATCCAATAGCTTTATCATTTCAGAAGATGGATCTATCCCTACGATACTTTCAGCCGATGGACTCATTAGCTGAGTCAAGGCGCCTGTACCACAGCCAAAATCTAGAACGGTTAGACCATTAATATTAATGCTATCTAAGAGCTCTGAAAATGCATTTTTTGCATACTGTTCAACACTAGGATCTACATCCCAGTTTTCAGCATACTCATCCCATTCGTTACTCAATATTCTCTCCAAAAGTAAATATTTCGTCTAAACGCCTAACGCTGAGTTAAGCGCAAAATAAAGTCAGCCTAAACTAACAGATCTCGAGCCAATTATACCTTTAATGTTTAAGTGCTTGGCTAATTACCTTGTATTAGGCAATTTTCTGGCTCAATCAGAGCCCTTTTTACTTTTCCAGTTTTTCTATTGATTGGAAAAGCAACAACGCAATCTCCTTTTTCTTTAAGCCTATATGCGGGAAACTCGTCATATAAGTAATAGCCATCTGGCTCACCTAGGAGCTTTTTAATACTAGAACGATTTTGCTTTTGTACATCATATTTAGCTAAAAGTCGTTTAACATTGCCCTTCGATTCGATATATTATTTTGCCACATAGCCTGATTGAATGATATTTCAATTAAACTGGAATCCTTTGTTGGTTCAGAGCATGCAAAGAGAATCAAAGAAAAAGCTATTAAGATGTATTTCATTTTTTAATCACTTTTAATTTTCCAGCGCTCAACGCATCATTACACATTTTGGATAATTTAGTATTATCTGAGTTTGAAATACCAATCCTCAGACCGTCACTATTATTATGAAAATCCATAGTCTTCTCTTCAGCTATATTTAAAGGGCTACTTTCATGAGCATTAGTCAATTCTAGCGCATTCTTATAGCCGATATCTCGTGATAGGGTCGCTGACCAAAAGCAATGTCTAAAGGCATCACTTTTATCATTTCGTCCATTGCGCCCAAAACGCTTGGTAGTCTCTGAGTACGCTATATCACGGAACTTCATAATCGCAGTTACATGATGAGGATGTGTTTTGAAATAAGACTTCTCATCTCAGTAAGATGTTCGTATTTATCATAGAGTGAACTTACCATTTTTAATTCCTTTTAGTTGATTACAATATAGTCAAAAAATATTTTTAAACAATTAGCTAGCATTGAATCTCTTTATAACGGTGCAAAATCACAGCAAAAAGAATGTGTCAGTAATATCAGGCAAGCCAGCTGTAGCTATGCAAACAGCAGTGTCTTATTAAAAATTGCTATTATGAAATCGTTTTTATTATGAAACAGCTTTGGATTTAAGAGGCAGCTTAAAAGGATGATATTTAAAAAGAGCTGTAAGTACAGCTCCAGCATTGCTATTAGCCTAGTGGCAATTAACCAATGGTTTTGTACACATCGATATTAGTAGAAGAAATAAATGCACCTACAGCATCACCAAAGGCCTTGAAGTGTGGTGCGTTTTTATGGGCTTCGAAATGCTCATTAGACGCCCATTGCTCACTCACTAAATAGATAGTTTGCTCAGCATCGTTTTTAACTGATAGCTCGTAACGCAGGCAGCCTACTTCTTGGCGAGAGGACTGTTGTAAGTTTTCGAGCTCAATTAAAAGGCGCTCTGCATCGCTATTTTCACTCGATAGTGTGGCAATTACCGTTAACATGGGTGTTCCTTGTTTAAAAATAAAGGTGCAGCTTTACTGCACCTGTTTTAGCTTTAGCTCTTTGGTTATTGATCCCACTGTGGTGCAAAGTCTGGCGATGCTTGGCGGTCGTTACAGTCAAGGCCATCTATACGCGCAATGTCTTCATCATCAAGTTTAACTTTGTCGTTAAAGTTATCTTCTAAGTTTTTACGCTTGGTCGATGATGGAATGGTGGTCATGCCATTGGCATTTTCCCATGCAATAACCACTTGCGCTGGCGTTGCATCGTGCTTGTTAGCAATATCAATAATGGTTTGATCTGTTAATACCTTACCCACAACAAATGGCATATAGGCGGTAACATGAATTTTATGTTGATCGCAAAAAGCGCGCAGTTTAGTGTTGGTTAAATATGGATGTACCTCAATTTGATTAGTGAATATTTCGCGAGGATCTAAGGTTTGCATTGCCTCATTTAAGTTGGCAATGGTGAAGTTAGATACACCAATATGTTTAGTTAAACCCAGCTTTTTAGTTAACAGTAGCTCGGTTAAGTATTCACTCATGGGTTCATTATTTACCGGTGCTGGCCAGTGGATTAATAATAAGTCTACATAATCAAGCTGTAGCTTCTCTAAAGATGTTTTAACACTGTCAACAAAATCAGCTTTGTTGAGCTTGTTATTCCATACTTTGGTGGTTATAAATAATTCTTCACGAGGAATATTGCTGTCTTTAATTGCTTGGCCAACTTGCTCTTCATTGCCATATATTTGCGCGGTATCAATGTGGCGAAATCCAACTTCTAACGCCATTTTTACAGATTCATAAGCTGTTTTACCTTCTAAACGAAAAGTACCCATACCTAAATCTGGCATTTCAATTACACGTTGTGTCATAGCTTTATCCTTGTTTAATAATAGGTTTAAAATTCAAACGACGTGTTTACTAAATACACCTATTACTTTTTTGATTTAAAATTTTGACCTCATGTGAATACTGAGGTCATTGATTTTTATTTCAAGACTAACCTATATGAGTTCGGCTTTATTTAACCTGAACATTATGTTTATCTAGCCTACCACTGTATCGAGTAACTATTAAAGCCAGTAATGAAACAACGGCCCCAATCCATGCGGTATCTTTTAGTTCCATATGCTCGACTACAAGCCCCCCTGTAACAGAGCCTAAGGCTATTCCAATATTAAACGCCGCGATGTTTAACCCCGATGCGACATCTACCGCATTAGGAGTGTGCTTTTTTGCCTGTTTTACTACATAAAGCTGCAATCCTGGTACATTACCAAATGCAAATGCCCCCCATATTAAAATAGTCAGCACTGCGGCTACTTTTGATTCCATAGTAAAGGTGAAAGCCAATAAAATAATTGTTAACGCGCTAAATATAATACTCAGTGCACTAATTGGGCCTCGCTTGTCGGCTAATTTTCCGCCCCATATATTACCAACAGCTACCGACACACCATAAACCAGCATTATTAAACCAATAGCGGATGGTGCAAAGCCAGTTTGCTGCTCTAATATAGGCGCTAAATAAGTAAACGCGGTGAACGTTCCGCCGTAGCCTAATATAGTCATTAAATAAACGAGCAATAAGCGCGGCTTAACAATAACCTGTAGCTGCTCTTTAAACGTCGCCGGAATAGACTGCTTTAAGTTTTTTGGTACTAAAATAGCGCTGCCAATTAGCGCAATTAAACCTAATGCCGAAACCACTAAAAACGTTGCACGCCAGCCAAAGTGCTGGCCAATCCATGTTCCTAATGGCACACCCGTTACAAGCGCTACCGTAAGGCCGGTAAACATAATTGCAATAGCGCTCGCCTCTTTGTCTTTACTTACCAAGCTTGTTGCTATCATTGAGCCAATAGAGAAAAATACACCGTGAGCTAAGCCTGTTAGTATGCGTGCCAGTATTAGTGTTTCGTAACTCGGCGCTTGCCAAGCTAATAAATTCCCCATAACAAATAAGCCCATAAGACTTATAAGTACCACTTTTCGGTTCCAGCGACCCGTTAATGCAGTGAGTACCGGTGCACCAATAGCTACACCAACTGCATATAAGCTCACTAGTAAGCCTGCTGATGGTAAGCTCACGCCTAAATCGTTTGCAATAGTTGGCACTAAACCCACTATAACAAACTCGGTTGTTCCAATTGCAAATGCGCTTAAGGTAAGCGCCCATAAAGCCAATGGCATAAATACATCCTCATTTTTAATATAGATGCATAGTGTGTGTAAAAACTCCTTTGCAATAAACAGCATAAATGGCAAAATACTTTTGTTTATTTTGCAAATATAAATAAGTGAATTTATGCCTGTTCAAGCTAAAACTGAAGATCTAGAAATGTTTATTACCATTGTTGATTGTGGCAGCTTTTCCGGTGCGGCTAGTTTACTTGATTTAAATGTAGCTAAGGTTTCAAGAGCGCTATCTCGCCTCGAAAGCAGGCTAAACTGCACATTACTAAACAGAACAACTCGGCGCTTAGAACTGACCGAGGAAGGGCATATATACATAGAATATGCGCGAAAGGCTTTAAACACGCTGCTCTTAGGGGAAGAAACAATAAAGCTACTTAAGCAAGCACCTAGCGGGCACTTGCGTATAGATGCAGCAAGCCCTTTTGTTTTACATCAACTAGCGCCACTTGTTAATGAATTTAAAAAGCAATACCCGCAAATCACGCTCGATATTACCTCACACGACAATATTATTGATTTACTTGAGCGCAAAACAGATTTAGCTATTCGCATTGGAGACTTAAAAGATTCAAACCTGCACGCGCGAAAATTAGGCCAAAGTAAATTAAAATTGGTCGCAAGCGCTGATTATGTAAAAAATGCGCCACCATTACAGCAAGTTTCAGATCTTAAAAACCATAACCTAATTGGCTTCAGTGAGCCCAATACTCTTAATCAATGGCCCTTGAAGCATGAGCAATCTCTGCACTTTGATTTAAGGGCTAGCAGCGGCGAAACCATTAGGCATTTATGTATTGCTGATCAAGGCATAGCACTTCTCTCACAATTTATGATTGCTGAAGATTTAGCCAAAAAACGATTAATAGAAGTTTTACCCCACAGCGTGAGTAGCCCAAATAATCGAGAATCTATTTATGGCGTTTATTACAAAAATGGGGCGGTTTCCTCCCGTATCGTTGCATTTTTAGATTTTATACAACCGCGACTAAGTTTATAAATCGCTTTTAAATTGATTTTAAAGAGCAACTTAATGAAATAATTTACATTATTGACGGTTTTAAGATTAAGCTGAGTATAAACACTGCAGTTGCATTATTTGGATGAGGTAGTATGGATTCTTTAACACAAGTCGCATTAGGCAGTGCCGTAGGCTACGCGGTACTAGGCAATAAAGTAGGTAGAAAAGCCGTTGCGTGGGGCGCTATTTTAGGCACTTTACCCGATCTAGATGTATTTTTACCCTATGGCGGCAGTGTAGAGGCATTTACCTATCATCGCGGTTTTAGCCATTCTTTATTTGTCCATTTATTAATAAGCCCGCTAATTGTATGGCTAATATTAAAAATACACACAGGCATGCAGGCTTATAAAGTTCGTTGGTTTTGGTTGGTGTTTTTGTGCTTATCAACACATGCTTTATTAGATTCACTCACCGTTTATGGTACTCAGCTAATGTGGCCCTTAAGTGAATACCCTTTTGCGGTATCTAGCATGTTTATTATTGACCCCCTTTACACCTTGCCGTTATTAATTGGTTTAGCTTTTACTTTATTACCTAAAATAAGTACCAGTAAAGCCTATAAAATCAATGCAATTACACTTAGCCTAAGCACAGCGTATTTATGCCTTGCCTTTGTGTTTAAACTCAATATTGACGACAAGGTAAAAACAGCACTGAACAATCGCGATATTGACGCAACCGGCTATATTAGTACGCCTGCCCCGCTCACCACTTTACTTTGGCGTATAGTGGTAATGTCTGACGGTCACTACTACGAGGGGTATGCCTCTGTGTTTGACTCGCCCAGTGATGTAACCTTAAATGCCTACAATACAACACCGTCTTTAATTAAGCCTATTGACAACCAATGGGGCATTCAAAGACTACAATGGTTTACAAAAGGGTTTTATTCTATTCGCCAGCAAACCGATAACGTGATTTTGTCAGATTTAAGAATGGGTATGGAATGCCAATATGTATTTAACTTTGTGGTAGGTGAGCAAACAGACTCGGGCATTAAGTTGGGTAATTTTGAACGACTCTCTCAGCGCCCTAGTTTTAGTAATGCCGGTAATATTTGGCAGCGAATTTGGCAACCTGAAGTCTCGCTGGCATCTCCATTGGCTAAAAATAACTGCTCGTTGCCATAGTTAGGGGTCTTGTATTAAAAAAGTGTGATTTTTATTTTGCTTAGGAATAAAAACACACACTTTTTTTAACACTAAATTACATTCAAGCAGTTTTGTGCCACCTCAAAACGTAGTTATTGCAACCAAATGAATTAGTTTTGGTGCTCGTACTGTCCACGATATACTTCAAATACTTTTAATACGGTGTGTTGTTCTTTTGAAAGCGCGTCAAACCAGTCATCAAATAATTCATCATCTTCTTGTTCGCTTAATGCTAAATAATGAGCAAGTAATTCAATGATGTCGTTATGAGTACACCCTAACGAATCAACTTGCTTAGCCAATATACTGTGGTCACGCTCTCTGAGAGTATCCATGACTCCTTGGTCGATTTGGTCTTGTTGTGCCTGAGCGTCACTCATAAAACTACCTCTATTAACGTTATTAAATTCTTATTATTTTGTTCGCTGAGTCTAGTTATAGCAGCCTAAATACTAATAGCCAGTACTTTTGATCTAAGTGCTTATTTTTTGACTGTTTTGTGCAAATACACAGCAATTACACTTCGTTTAAGGCTATTTAAAATGATTTGCAAAGGGAAAATAAATACGTTAAATTAAATGATATACTATCACATAACACTAAAGGCATTTTATGAAGCCCAATATTCACCCTGATTACCATGTGGTTGCTTTTCATGATACTGCAGCTGATTCTTACTTTATTATTGGTTCAACCATTAAAACCAATCGCACCATAGAAATTGAGGGTAAAACATACCCTTATGTTCCTATTGATGTCTCAAGTGACTCACATCCATTTTATACAGGCAAACAAAAAACGCTCGCTACTGATGGACGCGTTGCGCAATTTAATCGTCGGTTTAAAAACCTCTCTACTGCTAAAAAGGAAAGCAAATGAAAGTTTTAAGTTCATTAAAAAGTGCAAAACAACGACCAGGTTGTCAAATTGTAAAGCGCAAAGGGCGAGTATTCGTGATATGTAAAGATAACCCTAGATTTAAAGCCGTGCAGGGTATGAAGAAAAAGTAGCAAGATAAAATAATGCCGAGTTTATACTCGGCATTATTATTAGGGTCTATTTAACTACAACAGAAAACTCAGGCACTGCTTGAATAACCTTTTTCACGGTACATGTATTTACCGCAGCAATCAGTGCTTTTTTATATTTAGCTGGGAAACCTTCTGGCAAGCCAATTTCGATTGAAAAAAGCTTCTTACCGTTTTCATCTACATTTTCGTTATTTTGTGTCAGTGTCATCCCTTCGGTCGAGATCTCTCTTTGCTGACAAAATTTACGCGCATAAAAACCAGCACACAACACCATGCTTACTAAAAAATAGTCAAACGGCTCTGGATGTTCTGCATCACCACCAGCGTTTATGCTTTGGTCGCTTATAACTTCATGCTCACCAAACTTAGCACTTAATTTTTGACCGTCTAACATTGAAACCGAAATTTCCATTACTATTCCTTATTTTCCAAACAATAATTCAAAAAAGCCTGGAGGCTCATGTAATTTGTGATATTTTTTGCGTAAATTATCAATTGCTTTGAGTGGTTTTTTTGCCGCCTCAAGCCCTTGCTCGTTCGCTACTTTTTTGGCTAACTGGGCTTGAGTAAGTACCTTATCTAACCCTTGCACCGACTTTTCAGCTTCTTTATAAAACTTGGCTTGCTTACTTTGCTCTATCAATTTAATAAATTCATCAATAGCGCCATTAAATTCTGCTAACTGGGTTGCTTCAACACTTTGTTTATAAGCAAGCCCAATGTTTTTCATGGTTTTTTCTAAGTCGCTCATTTCATTTGCGGCAACTGTTTGACTAAATATTAATACCATTAACAACAAAACTGCTTTCATTAATACACCCTAAAAAATAATTGTTGCATACATGCTAAACTTACTGAGGTATTATATAGCATAACGCCTAGATGTCACCACGGAGTACTTTAGCAAGGATAAATTGAGCTTTAGAAAGTTTATAGAGAAATGTATGTCCTTGTTTAAATTATACCGCCTGCTAACATTTACCTGCCTTCTGTTGGGTAGTTATAGTGCTTATGCCCTAGAAGTCATATTTATTAATCCTGGTTTTTCCGACTCTGAAAATGCACAAAACAAAACCGGAAACTTTTGGTTTGATGTTTCTAAAATAATGCAAAATGCAGCCACTGATTTAGATGTGACATTAACGGTAGAATACGCAAATCGAAATCATATTTTAATGAAAGAGCTTATTCAGCAGGCTATAAATGATAAGCCCGATTATCTGATCCTCGTAAACGAAAAAAATGTTACCAGTAAATACCTCTCTAAAATAGACAGTAAACATGTCCCTATTTACTTTTTATTAAATCGTCCCTCACCTGCATCACTTGACATGTTACGTGAAAATGGCACTAACATAGTCGGTAGTATTACCCCAAATAATCGCGTTGCAGGTAAATCATTGATGCAGCAGCTTTATAAAAAGTTTACCAATAAAACAACAACTAGCGCACATATATTGGCGTTATTAGGCGACTATGCAACGCCTGCTTCTATTATGCGCACACAAGGGTTAATGGATTTTTTAACGCAAACACCGCAAGTCACCTTAACCGCTAAAGAGGTTGCCAATTGGTCTGAACAAGAAGGGTTTACAAAAACCTTAGCGTATATGCAGCAAGCCCCTGAAATTAACATTATTTGGTGTGCGAATGATGCCATTGCTTTTGGCGCAAAAAGGGCATTAAAACAGCTAAACATGCAATCTCAGGTTATTGTGGGCGGTATTAACTGGGAGGTTCCACCAAGTAATAAATCAGCACTTGATGTATCTATTGGAGGTCATGTGTTACTAGGTGCTTATGCCCTAGTTAATTTGTTCGACAACCATACTCAACCAAAACTTAGTCCTTTGCTTCATCGTACAGCTGATATTTTTGACCCGCTTACTGAGGAAAACACTCCCTTATACAAGGCGATAAATACTACTGGCCTTGCAGAAATAAACTTTATACAGTTTAGTAAAACACGCGCTGACTGGTATGAATTTACCATAGAAAATCTACTTTTAGCGCTTGAGCAATAGCACTGTAAAGCCCCTTTACAATGCAGTTATTTTATTTAAAACTCTGAATGTATATTGTCTATTTTATTAATGCTATCTATGCCCTATTAGATAACCAAAGCGTTTGATAGGGTGCTAACTGCATGGTTTGTAGCGCGTCATCGAGTGTTGTTTTAGAAATTAGCTCAACCCATTGCTGAGTGTTTATTAAGTTTAAATCGGCTAAGGTTAAGCTTTGTGGCTGACTGCTAATATTATAAACACAAAAAATACTTTGTTGGCGGTCTATACTTTGTCGCCAAAAACCAAATAACCCCTCGCCTAAGTGCAAAGTAAATTGTGTGGCATTAGGATGGAATGCTGCTTGCCTTTTACGCACAGCTAATAACTGTTTTATTCCCTTGAACACCTGATGATGATGGCTATATTTTTCTTCAATCGCCGCTAATAATTTTGATTCTTGCCAGCGATGACGATTAATTGCACGATTGTGCTGCGAATTTTCAAAGCGCTCATAGTCATTAGTGGTGCCAAGTAAACTGTGTATATATAGCCCTGGAATTCCTTCCATTGCAAACATAATGGCATGAGCACACAAAAAACGCTCAAGGCCATATTTATCTGCGCCGTTATGCGTCCCTTGTAAGGCATCAAACAAGGCAATATTTAGCTCATAGGGGGTATGCGTACCATCGTGACTGGTACGCATTGAAACGCGCCCACCAAACTGCATGGTCGTACTTACTAACGAAGCAACTTCACTCGGTTGTAATAAGCCTTCAATTGGTCTCAAACCAATGCCATCATGCGAGGCTATAAAATTAAAATATGCGGTACCGTTTTGCGCTGGCGGCATGCTCATCATCCAGTGCTTAAGCGCCGTACTATCACCGCTAAGTAAGGTATGCAATAACAACGGCGGCAAGGCAAAGTTATAAATTGCATGGGCTTCGTTGGCATTACCAAAGTAAGATAGGTTTTCTTGATTAGGAATATTGGTTTCGGTAATAATTACCACACTGGGCTCGGCATGCTCAATCAGCGTTCGCAGTAAACGCACCACTTCATGAGTTTGTGGCAAGTTTATACAACTGGTATTAAGTTGCTTCCATAAAAAGGCCACAGCATCCAGACGAAATAAGCGAATACCGTTATCTAAATAGTGGCGAATAATGCTAACAAACTCTTTTAAAACCTCAGGGTTTTCAAAATTAAAATCCACTTGATCATGACTAAATGTACACCACACATGCTTATCACCGCTTGCTGTGGCGACCGTATGTAATAATGGCGAAGTTCGTGGGCGCACGACTTGGCTTAAATCGTCAGTTAAACTGGCTGTTTTAAAATAGTCTTTCCCTGGGTGTGTATCGGTTAAAAAGTTTTCAAACCAAAGACTTCGGCTAGAACAATGATTAATCACTAAATCCGCCATTAACTTTACATCTTTTGCAATCGCGTTAATATCTTGCCAATCGCCCAGCGCTTCATTAACTTGCGCATAGTTCATTACCGCAAACCCTTCATCTGAGCTGTACGGATAAAAAGGTAAAATATGCAGTGCATTAAGCTGGTGATCGCACTGCTCTTTTATAAAGCGATGCAAGGTTTTTAACGGCGCCTCTAGGGGAGTTCCAACTGCTAACTCACTGTCTTCATGATTTATAATAGAATCGCCATAGGCAATTAAAATAATATCTTGTTCATCCCAGCGATTAGTGTGCGGCGTAGGATCTCGAAGTGGGTTATTACTCAATATCAAGGTGATTAATTCTTCAGCCAACTCAGCTACCGGCATAGGTAACTCAACCCCTTGATAAATAGTATGTAAATGTTGTTCGACTCGTTGAAATAACTGTTCCCTAACTATGTTCACAGGCGCCTCGTTTAAGTATACCAATTTAACTGTATTGTTCGTTATCAAGCTCAACGGCTTCTTTTAATCGATCTAGTACATCGGGCATCGCCGAAGCTACACGGTTCCAACTCGGCACAAATGGCGCTTCCATTGGGTTTTCTAAAAAGTGTTGGCCAGCATTCATAATATTTTGTGCAAACATTTCTACCGCTTTTTCTTCTTGGTGAATATCAAGTGTTAAGCCGTTCATTAACGCATCATTATGATAGGTTTCAATAAAGTCTAAACCAATGCGGTAATAAGTCGCTTTTAATGAGCGAATGGTTTCGCTGGTAAAGGTAACCCCCTGGGTCGCTAGCTTTCTAAATAACGCTTTGGTTATATCAATAGACATTTTAGAAAGGCCAGCGGTTTGGTCGTCCAGCGATAATTCTTGGTGTTTATGATCGTAGTTATCGGCAATATCAACTTGGCATAGGCGGTTATGGGAGTAATTACGGTACATCTCGCTTAATACGCCAATTTCTAATCCCCAGTCACTAGGAATACGAATATCGTTTAATACATCGCGTCTAAACGAAAATTCACCGGCTAATGGGTAACGAAACGAGTCCATATACTCAAGGTAGTCTCTGCTGCCTAATATGGTTTTAAACGAGCGTAATAACGGAGTAACCAGTAAACGCGATACTCGACCATTTATTTTTCCATTGGCAGTACGCGGGTAAAAGCCTTTACAAAATTCATAGTTAAATCGAGGATGCGCAACGGGATAAATTAATCGCGCTAATAAGCCTCGGTCATAAGTTAAAATATCGCAATCATGTAGTGCTATTGACTCAACCTCCGCGGTAGCGAGTTTATAGCCCATGCAATACCACACATTACGGCCTTTACCGAGCTCACGTGGCGCCACACCTAAAGCTTGAAGCTCTTTATCGAGCGCCTGCAAACGTGGGCCATCGTTCCACAACACTTTATGGTTTTGATCGAGCGATTTAAAAAAGTTCAATGCATAGCGATACTGGCTTTCGTCGGCTCTGTCTAAGCCTATAGTTATTTGCGATAAATACGGTACTTGTTGCAGCTCTTTGACAATGTTTTGTAAAGCAGGGCCTTCTAACTCACTAAATAATGAAGGCAATATAAGCCCCATTGGTCGCTGTTTACTAAAGCCAAGCAACTCTTTTTCTAAATCGTCTACGGGTCTATTAGCAATGTTATGTAGTGTTGTAATAATGCCATTTTGATAAAAATCAGCCATGTAAACTATACTCCTCAGAACTGGGTAAAATACTGTTAATACAAGGTAGTGCTGTAATTTCTTCAACCCACCCTAGTGGTGCCGGCAATTGAGAATAGCGCGCTTTGTTATAAGTTAATTTAACTGGCTTTTTACTCTCTGGATTGGTAATGATAATGGCGATATCAGCCTCTTCTAGCATTTGCTTATCGTTTTCACTATCCCCTAGCGCAATAATGCTCAGCGCTTTAGTAAACTGCGCGTTAAACTGCTGCACTAACCACTGCTGAGCCATGCTTTTATCGGTATTTTTTCCAATGTGAACAAAGCGCCCGCCTACTTTAACCTCGTAGCCATATACTGATATCGCATTGATAAATTCATTTAGTTGCTGCTCATCGCCATGCCAGTAGAGCGGATCTGAGTATTGACGGGTTTGTGCTTGCGTTGCTTGTAGCTGGTTTAATCCTGTCATTTTCATTACCTGCTCACTGGTCAGCTCACTAAACAAACTATATTGGTCGCCGTAGTCTTTTTTTAAGCGTTTTAAATCAGTCCATAAATTGCTAATGGGTGCAGCAAACGAGTAACACCAGTAGCCTTGGTATTCGCTGCAGCCAATTGGCCTGAGATTAAAGTAATTTTTAGGAATATAAACAGCCGAGCCATTTTCAACAATGAAAGGCTGTGTAATATTAAGCGCTTGTTGCAGTGCCACTACTTCACTAAATGTTTTGCTGGTATTAAATACCACAGGTACACCGCTGTATTGCAGCTCTTGTAATAAGGTATCTACCGCATCGGTGTTGTAATCTCTGTGATTGAGTAATGTGCCATCTAAATCGGTAAAAATGATAGGTTGTATAATACTATCGCTTGTAAGCACCATCGCAGTTACATCTCGATTACTATCGAGCTCTATAAGTGCATTTGCTTTAGCACTAAGGGTGTTGAGGTTTTCACGCGTGATGCGTTCAAAATGAGAAATAAACCACAATAACTGCTCATCAGTCATAGTGCCTGCGCCCTGCCCTTGTTTGGCAATTAACTTGTGTTCTTGCTCTTGGCGCCACGCAAACACATCATCAAAACTCGGGGCTTTGAGCATAATTGTGTAATCGATTTTATCAAAAACGGTTTTATATTCATTGGCTAAACAGCTGTTAATACAGCGACGCCATAACCCTTGTTGATCGTATGATTTTTCTAGCTCGTTAATAGGCTCAACTAAAGTAAAAGGCTGCTGTGGTTCACTGGCTACACACCACCCTTCTAAAATAACAACATCGATCGGCTGACTATTAGTTAACCATTTATTTTTTGCTACGGGTTCATCTTGTTGCTTATCAAAACGCGGCAGCGGTACATTTACTTCAGTATTTAATAAACGGCTAATGGTTTTATCCATCAGCGCAACATCATGTGTACCCGGAACGCCTCTAGTGGCGAATAAACAATGCACATCTTGCGCTAACTGTTGGCGTTTTTGAGTTGATAAATAAAAGTCATCAATAGAAAGCGCAACACAGTTTAGGTGGGTATTTTGGCTAAACCAAGTTACTAAATAATCACCAAGTGTGGTTTTTCCTGAGCCTTGGCAGCCATTAATTGCGACAAATATAGGGGCTGTTTTTTTACTGGTTAGAATGTCCTGCGCAATAGCAGAAAAATACTGCTCGCTAATATACTGATATTTCAACGGCAGTTGGTGTTTTACTAAAAAAGCATTTATATCCACACTCTTGGTCTCCATATAACAATCCCTGAGTCAACTATAGGGTATGACTAAGGAAATGCAGTTACTAGACCAATATTATTTATTGTTACTTTTTAGTAGGTTAAAAAAAAAGCGCATTTAAAATGCGCTTTTTTGGTGCAATATTTTTAACCACAGTGCAAACTTAACTCTGGTTGCTCTGTGCTTTGGGTAATACTAAGTTTAATACTATGCCTAAAATAGCACATAAGCTCACACCTTCTAGGCTGAACTCACTACTACCTATGTACATACCACCAATACCACAAATTAAAATAAGTGCCACAATACTTAAATTACGCGGTTCACTTAAGTCATCGCCCGATTTAACTAAGGTGTTTAAACCAATAACCGCAATAGAGCCAAATAATAAAATCATTATTCCGCCCATTACTGGCACCGGAATGGTTTGCAAACTAGCGCCCATTTTAGCAACAAATGCTAAGCAAATTGCGATAATGGCAGTCCACATCATTACTTTAGGGTTAAAGTTTTTAGTAAGCATTACCGCACCAGTTACCTCTGAGTAAGTGGTGTTCGGTGGGCCGCCAAATAAGGATGCGGCAGAAGTAGCTAAACCATCACCAAATAAGGTGCGATGTAGTCCTGGTTTTTTCAAATAGTCTTTTTTTGTAACTTGGCTAATTGCCATCATGTCGCCAATGTGTTCAATAGCAGGCGCAATTGCCACCGGCACCATAAATAATATGGCTTGCCATTTAAACTCTGGTAACACAAAGTTTGGCACAGCTAACCACTGTGCATTACTTACGGCTTCAAATTGCACTATACCCATAAATAACGATAGCGTGTAACCGGCAACAACACCGGCTAAAATAGGTATTAATTTAAATACCCCTTTACCCCACACGGCAAACACTAAAGTAACGAGCAATGAGAACATAGAGATAATAATAGCGCTGTCGTAGGCAATAATTTGTGTGCCACCATCGCCACTTTTACCCATCGCCATATTAACCGCCGCAGGCGCAAGCGCTAGACCAATCACCATAATGACTGGGCCTACCACAATTGGCGGCAAAATTTTATGCAAGGTTTTTGTGCCTTTAAACTTCACTAATAAACTTAATAGCATATAAGTAAAGCCCGCCGCCATTAACCCCCCCATAGTGGCGGGTATACCCCACATTTGTACTGAGGCAATAATGGGCGCAATAAACGCAAATGACGAAGCTAAAAAAATAGGCACTTGGCCTTTAGTCACAAATTGAAACAACAAAGTACCTAAACCAGCGGTAAACAAGGCTACGCTAGGATCTAGGCCAGTTAATATTGGCACTAGTACCAACGCACCAAATGCAACAAACAGCATTTGGGCACCGGTTAGAATAGTTTTTATAGAAAATGTAGAATTATTTTGCACTGCTAAACCTTAGTAAACCGTACCGAAAATTTTGTCACCTGCATCGCCAAGCCCTGGGATAATGTAACCCTTTTCATTTAAATGGCTATCAACTGAGGCAGTAAAAATCTCAATATCAGGGTGAGCGGCTAATGTTTTTTCAACGCCCTCAGGTGCAGCAACCAGTACGATTACTTTAATTTCTTTACAGCCCGCTTTTTTAAGCATATCAATGGTGGCGATCATAGAGCCACCAGTAGCCAGCATTGGGTCAATCACTAAGCTTAAACGCTCATCAATATTACCCACTAGTTTTTCAAAGTAGGGTACTGGCTCAAGAGTTTCTTCGTTACGCTCTAAACCCACTACACTCACTTTAGCCGCTGGGAGTAACGACATTACGCCGTCCATCATACCAAGGCCCGCACGTAAAATTGGCACCACGGTAATTTTTTTACCCTTAATGTGCTCAACTTTAAGTTTATTACCGTCCCAGCCTGTAATTTCGTTATCTTCTAATTCTAGGTTTTTAGTGGCTTCGTAAGTTAATAATGTGCCCACTTCTGAACACAACTCGCGAAAACTTTTCGTGCTAATTCCATGCGCGCGCATTAAACCTAACTTATGTTGAACAAGGGGATGAGAAATAACGTGAATAGCCATAGTAATAAACCTAGTGATAAAAAATTTGACGTATTTTATATTAAAACAGGCCGTTTGACTGTTAATTTTAGCCTTGATTTCATAGTTCGTGCCAAAATATTTAATTTAGCCACAACTATAAAGATTTTTTGTGTTTATGAGTTGTTACTCGCTAACCAATTATTTACCTGATCATGCATGTAGCTGTTAATCTTTTTGTGTTCTGGACTCCACCCAAGTAAAAACCGATAAAAGTCTGCCCATGCCACTGGCCATAAATGAGCCCATTGTGTAACAACATCATCAGCATTAATGTGTGGTTGATAGTCACTCAGAGCTTGCTTCAATTGGCTAAAATAATAATCAAGGTAGCTCTGTGCGTGTTTATGAAGCTCAGAATCATCCATACAGCTGGTCATAAAATACATTACATCAATCACCCCAACACCCGCACCCACATATTGAAAATCGTAACCGAGAATATGCCCTTGGCTATTAGCGGCAAAGTTAGCAAGCTTGGCATCACCATGAATTAACGTTTTATAATCACACTGCTTTAATGCGCCGCTTAACAGTGATGCAGCCTGTTTAATATCGGACTTTTCAGGTAAGTTATTAAATTCATCAGGGCGTGTACCCAAATGCCAATAGCTTCCTTGCGCCCATAAACCATCAAACTTTGTATTTAAATGAAAGGCATGAAAATGTGCCAACCACTTTAATATGGCTTTTATATTCTCGGTGGTTGCTTGGCTGTACCCCTGCTTTGAAAAATCTTTAAACACCAAGGCAAACTCATCGCCCATGTTGATTGCTTTAATGCATTCAATAGCTGCAGCTTGCTTGGGCAGCTTATGGCTAAATTGCTGATAAAACGTATATTCAACGTGATAAGAGTCACGCTTCCTAGTCAGTGCAAAGTTGCTTTGTTTAATTTTAGGGTGATTAATGTGATCGGGTACTTTAATCGCTTTAATCACACAGGCTTGCTCATCAAGTTGGCACTTCACAATTTGGCCACAGCCACTCCAAAGCGAGGTTAGGGTTTTGCCAATGGCTACACGCTCAAAATACGGGGTAAGTAATGGAAGATAAAAAGACATAGCCATATTAGGTTGCTAAATTTTAGTTAGTTTAACATTAGACGGTGTTTTAAATAAAAGGTCTTAAAACAAAGCTCTTAATAAATAAGTTCATATGGTTTTACACAAACCAGTATATAAAAAACGAATGCTAGTTTTTGAATGGATGGCCAAATTAGTCATACCACAAAAAGCAGCTTGTCATGCGTATTTTGCACAGAACTCTATACAACTTAGTCGCCTACCATTTATAGTTATAGCGTTTACATTTGTATTTATGGCTTGAAAACCAAATTTTTTTAGTACACGCATTGATGCGGGATTATTTTCCAAGACCAACGCTTTCAGCTGAGTAATATTAAATTTACTTTGAGCAATATTTATAAGCTGTGACAAACAAAAACTAGCAGCCCCCTTAGAAGTAAAAGCTTCAGCCACACGATAGCCAACAAACGCTTCATTATTTGAGACGTCCTTAATATTTGCTCGTGCAACTATAATGTTATTTTGAAGTAATACCCCACTATAACCAGTGCCTTCATTCATTTGATTAATTAATAAATCAATGTGCTCGGTAACACCTTTTATTGAATAAAACGACTTAGCTCTAGGCTCAATTAGCGTTTCAAACCATTGCTTATTTTCTAATTCAAAATCTAACAGTTGACTAGCATGATGTTTAGCCAGTTTTTCAAACACCATATGAACCTCTAATCATTTCGCCAAACAACAGACTTAAAATTGTTAATTAAATTGATGAGGATGTGTTCACTAGAACGGGGGAAGAGCATTGTCCGTTTAATGATCATGCTAAATACCGTTTGTTACCGATAAGTATTTGCTTTTACCGAAACTGACATAATAAATAGTTAAAAAAAGCAATTTGAATATATTACTACCAAAAGAATTTTTAATAATAATTCCTTTGTCAGTAATTGAGGCTACAGGAAAAGTTTGGCTTGAACACCAATCTATTTTCGCTTGAATAGTTTTAGTTGAATCAGGGATGTTTACTGTTTGCGTAACTCCTCTTTTTATAGTGGCAACTTCTACGTCATCCGCAAACAACTTATAGTCTCTTGCCATATCTACAAATTGTTTTGGTCTAAAAACTTGAATATTCATCTAAACTCCATTTAGGTATTTAACACCCCATTAGAGGCAATAAAATAATTGGCAAAATTAGCGACGCAGGAACAAAAGCCAACTGTTTTATCCTGCTTAATGTGTTTGTTGTCTAAATAAAGCTATTAGCAAGTAACCCTACGCCAAGCCCTAAACCAAATACAGATAAGTTGCGTAATATATATACTTTTTTAGAGATATCATAAATAGTTTTACCTTTTGTTAATGACTCAACTATATAGTCTTGAGCAATTAAAGAGTTAAGAATTGAAAAACAAAAACAACCTAAAGGAATATAAACCTTGGAGCCAAAGGTAAGTACTTTTAATTGAATAAGTATAACAATAGCACCTATTATTGCTGATGATAGCCATGCATACTGTTTTAACAACTCAAAATGTAGCTCTGTTGTAATAGTTTCATTTTGGATTTTATTTTTTTCTACACTTCGAGATTTCTCTGTACTATCTTCATTATTTTTGACTTGAACTGATTTTTCCATAATTAGAATAAAACTCCATATTTTGATAAAAACCTAAAGCCCGCATAAAGGGCTGATAATTGTTGGCTAAAGTGTATGTAGCGAAGCTGAGTCAGCTGTTAGCAGCCCGCGCTTAAAGCGCCTGTTATGTGCAGTTATTGACTGTTGCTAAACCTAAATCTATATTTGCAACAATATAGCCATACTCTTTCTTAGTTAACTTTTTAGCCTGATATCGTTGCTTAGCTAATTCGTGACTCCAAGCCTTTTCACATGGAGCTAAGGGAATAGCTGTATCAATCATTAAAAGGTGTTCTTCCTGGATCACACCGCCTTTTTTAACAATGCTTTTAGCGCAAAGGCTTAAAGTATATTCAACAGCAAATTTATCAACACTTGGCATACCTATAAATTCTACATCACAACCAAGTTTCTCATTACCTTTAGCATCAATATAATAAAGTTGGCCTGACCTAGTACAACCAGTTATAAATAAGATGATAACGAGTAATAAAATATGTCTGCTATTCACTTTGCCTCCTTGTACACACAAACCCACATATAGGGCACAAAAACGTAACAGCAATTTGGTTAAATTATGCAGAGCACCAAACTCAATCCCCGTGTAGTTTTGATATCCTAGCAAGTTTGCGAGCACCTTGATGTACTTGTTATTTGCCAGACCTTGAATAGATTGATAGCAAAGGAAACTTACTTTCTCCAAAGTTGATAGTTAACGATAGTGTCTCATCTGCTTTGAATGATTGTAAAAACTCCAATGGTGCAATTCGTTGCCCATCTGCAACGATAGCCATTAGGTGTTTACTAGTTAGACTTCGTCGACCTGATGCCATATTAGTCAAAGTTACTACCGCCCAACGCTCACCAGAATCGTTACTCATTAATACAAAATTATTTACACTAAAATCACTCTGCTCTGGCTGAATGTTTGATTCGTTTGGAAAGGCCAAATCAAAACTATTAGGTACAACTCTATCAATGGAAAGTACCTCTTCACCCGAATGGGCACAAAATGTACAAACCAGCAATATCCAAGACATCATTCTCAACATAAGTTCTCTCCTAATGGCATAGACATAATGACTCCCACACGGTGTTAGCCTCCGCTTTTCGTGGGTTAGCTTAATTCAAAGCCAGAGCCATAATTAGTTTGTCAATTAACTAAACAGCAGAGGCTAACATGAACAAACATAGCATACTTTTTATTGGTCTTGATACACATAAAGAATCAATGAAGTCGCCTATATTGAAGAACATAGAGGGGCTCAACCTGTTCACCTTGGTCGATTCTCTTCTTCCAAAGTGGCCGTTCAAAAGCTTGTTCGTCAGTTTGAATCTAAATACTCTGATGCAACGCTTCACTTTGTTTATGAAGCCGGCCCTTGTGGTTATTGGATTTATCGATTGATTACCAGCCTCGGCCATTGCTGTTATGTGGTTGCCCCGTCTCTTATTCCTAAAAAACTAGGCGAGAAGATTAAAACCGATAAACGTGATGCCCTTAAGCTCGCTAAATTACTTAAATCTGAAGATTTAACACCTATTTATGTTCCCGAGCCTGAAGATGAAGCTGTACGTGATTTATCTCGCGCACGCGAAGTAGCCATGAAAGATTTAAAAGATGCTAAATATCAATTAAAAGCACTGCTGCTTCGTAATAATATTAATTACAAAGGCACTGCAAATTGGTCACAAAAACATTTACGTTGGCTCACTGAGCTTGTGCTTCCACACCCAGCACAGCACATCGTTTTACAAGAGTTTTTACAAACAATTACCGAGCGAGTAAGCCGACTTGAACGATGAGATAATGAACTTACACATCACGTCCATCAATGGCGTTATTATCTCGTTGTTAAAGCAATACAAGCTATGCGTGGTGTTCGTTTGTTGGTCGCCACCGGCGTTGTGGCTGAGCTCGGCGATTTATCGCGATTCGACCATCCCCGCAAATTAATGAGTTACCTCGGTCTTGTACCTAGTGAACACTCGAGTGGTGGCAAACGCCATATTGGCGCCATCACAAAATGCGGAAATGGCCGAGCAAGACGCCTTCTTGTGGAAGGTGCACATACTTATCGCTATGCAGCAAATATATCCACAGATATGCAAAAACGACAAGAAGGTTTACCAAAGGACATTATTGATATTGCGTGGAAAGCACAGCTTAGGCTCTGCAAGCGATATAAAAAAATGATAGCCAAAGGGAAACACTACAATCTGGTTGTTACCGCCATTGCCCGAGAAATGATTGCGTACATATGGGCTATTGCAAAAGAAGTGGTGCTTACGCCAGTGAATGCAAAACTTAGATTGGCAAGAGTACCCGCATGATAAACGAATTAGAGTTAATGCATGGGATCAAGCATCGGGTGTGGCACAACCACCGACGGCGTTAGGATGGCAATGCAGCTAACGCTGCATTGAACCACGAACATAGACTGAAGACAGGTGCCATCGGTGACCGCCACAGGACGCACTAAGTAAGGTCTGCTCTGTTACTAGAAATAGTAAAAACCAACGAATATCAGCAAGATAACCGACGACATTACTTGCTTCATCCTATGTATTAACTCGCTCTAATTCGAGCTAAAGTAATTATGGCTTAAAAAGTTAGGCAAGGATCAGTGTGCTTAACTTGACAGTGGGAGTCATACCAACGCCCATTTAAGGGGCTGATAATAGTTTGCTAAAATTGTGTAGCGAAGCGGAACCGAGCAAACTGTTAGCAGCATAGTCCTGCTTTAAATTCTTGTTATATTACGGACTCACTTTTTTGCTAAAATAAAAACCGAATCATTAGGCTCAAACTCTTCATATTCAATTTCTTCAAGTATTGTAAATCTATCTCTGATTAATGACAGTAAGCGATCTTTATTGTGATATATTGCTTTCATGTCCCCGTCTTCGAAAACCGTATCTCCAATCCAAAAAGAATGAGCAATAACCCCATTTTCATTAAGCAATTCAAATTGATTTTTTAGAGATTTTTCAATTAAATCTAATTCAAAATGTTGATAAACTTTACATGAATAAATACCATCATATTTTTTATCTGATTTTAAACTAACAGCATCTAAAATTATAAACTCTCCCTCGGAAAACCGAGCTTTGGCTTTTTCAATAAACTCTTTTGAATAATCACTTCCTGTGACTCGATACGTATTTGATAACCACTCAAAGTCATTCCCTGGACCCATACCAACCTCAAGAAGACTAGAACCTTCTTTCAAATGATTTAACAGTTCGTTTTGAAATTTAGAATTATCATAGCCATCACACATTCTAATATAATCTTCAACACCATCTTTCGTCTCATATGTTTTCATTTGGGATACTCATAAAGGTCTATTTTGAACTCAATAATTCATATAAACATTGAGTAATATAACGCCTTGCTCACCGGAAAATTGGGAGCGTAGCGAGTAATTTTTCCGAGTGCAGCAAATTGTTAGGCAATATCCCGACTTACATTTTATATTTGAGCAGAATACGTAATACATATTTATGAACAAGTAGCCTCAAGAGATAGCCTTGACTTCTCTGAAATTAAGTATTGTATAGTGCCATGCACAGAGATAACCCTAGGAAATTTCTTGCAATCCGTCCAAAGATAATTATCAGCAGACCAAATCCACTCCGTGAACGGTGATACGACACAACTGTTAACATTCTTAGCCCATGAGAAATCATAATTATTGCCGACTTTGTTTTCCAATACAAAATCTTTAAGAGAGTCGGCTTGCCCAAGCTTTTCTTTTAAATCCTTTGTTCGTTTCTCGATTGTCTTGGGATTCCCGATATCAAAATTCAACGGCCTTTCTGAGGCCTTACACTCAAACAAATATAGGTTATCTTGAATTCTAACAGCTACATCTATTTCACGCTTACTTTCTCCGGATACAATAACAAATGATTTTTTTATTACATCAAAATCATTTTCTTCTAAAACATCAGATAAAGTGGCTTCAAACTCATGGCCCTTAATTGATTTAGGGTCGTAATGCCGGAGACCATAAAACATATTTTGAAATAGAAAGTGCCAAGATGATGAGTCACACAAATACCCCTCATCTAGAGCAATCAATACGTACTGCGGGCCTCTCGACCAAATACCTATATCCCTTTGCTTTTCCTCACTTAAGATGACGTGGTCAAAAATGGAATCTATTTGATATTCCAGTTCAGACTCTTTAATGTAATAATTATTTTTCAGGCTATCATAATATTTTAAAATTTCATCTTTATCTCTTCTAAAGAATGATTTACTGTGCAATACCCTATTAAATTTAGAATGATAACTAAGCCCTATAGACTTATTAATAGCTTTTCTTCTAGGATCATTTGACATGATATAATTTGAAAGAAAGCCAGCAAATTGAAGAAGCTCAAGAAGCCCGAAACCAAATTTTTTCATGAACTTTTTCGATAAGTATGAATGTGAATTATAGAAGTCATTAGAATTAATAAACCAGGGTATATAGTTTGGGGAAAACTCATCTGGCAGGTCAGTAAGGCCCAAAATTTTGGCGGTGTAATGTGACGCATTAATATATGGAATCAAAATAATTTCATGCGCGCGACTTACATCCTTTAAATTTGAAGCTGTATAAGTCCCAACATTACTAGCAATACCTAACTGAATATTATCTTCTTCGTTTCTTCTGTCGAAATCTAAAATTAAAGACTCCTGCTCTATTGTCCTTTCCTCTGTTACATCACCCAAATCAGAAATCGACAGTGCAATACCTTTTCCTAGAGATCGCATCTTAGCTGAAACATACCAATACTGGTAAGAAATTCCTTCTATATAATAAACATCAAGAACATCATCAACTTTAAAGTCAGTTAAAACCCACTGAGGACTTCTCTTCAATTCTTTTTCATAAAAAGAAACAATTTTTCTTTCAAAATTCTTGGTGTAAGATTTCTTTAGGAGCCCCCCTAAAATCAAGCCAAAATCAGCATTAGAAGACAAGGAGAAATCATTGTTACACGATAGTTTTCCATATTTTTTAATCGCTTGCTCTGCTTGTTGCCTAACATTTACAGTTACAGATTCACTTGTATTTGCACCCAAATCTTCAGCCAAGCATGGAGCTATTCGCCTGTAAAGATGAAGCCAGAAGAATACGGAATGCCTCTTTATTACTCGCCCCATTTCTTCTTCTAGTACACACAAAATATTTTGCAGCACTTCATACTGTTGATAATGATCCTTGCCAATAATTAGGTATTTGTATTTACAGATCGCATCACGCCTAAAAGATTGAGAATCTAAAACGTATTTTTGGTATATCTCATCTCTGTAGATGTCATGGATCTCTGAAAATACCAATTGGTAATACTCGGGAAGAGCTAACACTTTAGTGGCTTTGCCTGCATTAGAGCTTCTTGATCCACTTTTTATTTTATTAACACGTTTTTTTCGATTTAAAGATCTTCTATTTTTTTTCACTTATAGACACTCTAATAAGTTCATGCAGGAACGCCTAACGCCCGCATAAGGGGCTAAATAATAGTTGGCTATAATTTAGCGAGGAACGAGCGACAAGCCAACTATTATGTGTCCCATTACTTAATGCGCTTGTTATATAGCATTGTACTCATGATTAAGTAACCCTAACTTTAAATCGTTGCACCAATTGCCACCTAATTTAAAGTTATCTCGAATTGTACCTTCATGAGTAAAGCCCAAAGCTTTTAGTAAATTAAATGACGGGGAATTACCTTCAGTGACAGTTGCGATCACTTTATGGAAGTTACATTGATTAAATGCATATTCAATAACGGCTTTAGTTGACTCTTTGCCATACCCTTTGCCTTGAAATTTTGGACTTAGCAAGAAACCAAGTTCAGCCTGTTGATATGGTTCCCACTCAGGAAAAAAACCAGTTACGCCAATTTTATTCCCAGTTGCGTGTTCAATGATTGTCAAAGTTAACCATTGATTTGAAGTCTTTTTCCATTCACCTAAGCGAGAATTAAAGCGTTCACTTATTTCAGATTCGGTAAATGGATCGCTGACATATTTGAGTACACCGCTTGATTGATGAAGTTCCTCAAAAAATTCCCAGTCATCTTTACTAATTGGTTTTAAAGTCAACCTTTGGGTTTCAATTTGCACTGACTTTCCTTTGCTATATAACAATTTTATAGTGCGCTCATCGCGCATATTTCTGCCAACGATACGCTCATGTATTTTATAAATCATTTTTACCAAATAACTTAACACATTGCTATATATAATTTTTTATTAGCACTCAAACTCTCAATAAAAGAGAAAATGCGCTCGCCGCTCATTTTCTTGAATATGTGTGCATCACAACTATACTGTATATAAAAACAGCACTATTATTGGTAATAGTATGAAAACACGTTCCCCATTTTTAAATTACATAGCTGAATATATGCTAGTTCGTCAATATTCATTACGCACCGTAGATACCTACCTAAGATGGATTGCATCTTATATCCATTTTCATAATAAACGCCATCCCGCCTCAATGGGGGACAATGAAGTCGAACGCTACTTAGAACATTTAGTGTTAAAGCAAAACGTTGCACCACGTACGCAAGCCACCGCACTCAATTCATTGTCATTTTTATACAAGCACATAATAAAAAAAGAACTCTCATTAAATTTAAATTTTGCCCATAGTAAAAAACAAGCAAAGCTCCCTGTAGTGATGACCCAAGAGGAAGTTAAAATGTTGATGGCTCATTTAAATAAGCGCTATTATTTAATTGCAGCCCTCATGTATGGAAGTGGCTTAAGAGTAATGGAAGCGGTGCAATTAAGAGTGAAAGATATTGATTTTGATTATAAATGCATTCAAGTATGGAATGGAAAAGGTAATAAACACCGCATTGTTACGCTGGCCACAGAGCTAATACCTATGCTAAGAAATCAAATTTTGAACGTTGATGACTATTTAAAACTGGATTTAAATAATACGGAATATGCTGGTGTATGGATGCCATATGCTTTAACAAAAAAATATCCAAGTGCCGCAAAATCGCTTGCGTGGCAGTATTTATTTCCTTCTCATATATTAAGTTCAGATCCTCAAAGTGGTGAAATAAGACGACATCATTTTCATCACTCTTGTATTAGAAAAGAGGTTAAAAGAGCCGTCCAAAAATCAGGATTAACAAAAATAATAACACCTCATACATTAAGACACTCTTTTGCTACTCATCTACTGCAAAATGGCGCCGATATAAGAACTGTTCAAGCTCAGCTTGGCCATTCTGATGTTAAAACCACACAAATATATACCCATGTACTGCAACAAGGTGCCAACGGGGTTGTTAGCCCTTTTTCAAGATTATAAGCGTCTCTTTTTAATCCTCTACGCATACATATTCGCTTTAAGACCAATACTGCTATCTATTTCTACTTTGAAAAACATAAAAAAGCCCCGCTTAATATTACTCAAGCAGGACTCCACACTAATTTTGTATCAATAAAAGCGCCTAAACTGCAGGCGCTTTGCATTATTGAATTTTATTGGTTAACCACGCTTTTAAGCGGATTAACTGGCTGTGCGTTGTCGTCTAGAATGTTCATATCGAAGTCGAACTCATCAACACGAATCGCTTTTTCACGCTTTTTGTTGTAATCACTTAACTGAACAAATTCAGCGTCGTTAATTACTTTTGCAGCAAGTGCATTTTCAAGCGTGATTGAAAAACGCGTACCCGGCTTAAAGGTTTTAGCACGTAGCGCTTTTTTCACTTTAGCTAATAGCTCAAGTGACGCCATTTTAGCTTTGTAAGCTTGCTCATTGATGTGATGACCATCACCTTCAATTGGCTTAACTAAATGTGTGATTTGCGCTTTAAATGCCGTATCAAGCTGAGCTTGTTTTGCTAATTCACGAATTAAATCATCGCTAATTTTTGGCATTTTAGTTGAGTAGTTCATAGTAATGAAACGAATGAACTTACGAGTACCACTTGCAGGGAAGTTATCTAAGAACTTGTGCAATGCTTCTTCTGCACTTTGTAGTGCAAAACGAGTCGCATAATGGAAGTAAGGAGCCGCTTGCTCACGCTCGCTGCTTGCTACTTTTTGCTCGTAATACTTAATAGATGCCATAGCTGCATACAAGAAGCTCATTACATCGCCTAAACGTGCTGAAAGCATTTCAGCCTGCTTTAATTTACCGCCAAGTACTAGTAACGAGAAGTCAGCATATACAGCTAATTTAGCTGATAGTTTATGTACTGCTTTTTCGTAGTCACGTACTTCTGGTAATGCAGAGCTTGCGCCAGCAGTAAATGGTAGTACACCTAAACGGAATGCACGTAAGCTATTTGCTGTGCTGTAACCAACCGTTTTACGTAAAATACCGTTAAATTCTGCATCTGCGTTTTTGTCATCGCTGTGGATAGACTCAACCATAGATTGTAAGTATGGGTGACAACGCATAACACCTTGGCCAAAGATCATCAGGTTGCGAGTAAGAATGTTCGCGCCCTCTACCGTAATGGCAATTGGCTGCGCCACATAACCGCTAGCAAGTGTATTTTGAGGACCGTTCTGAATTGCTTTACCCGCTTGAATATCCATTGCTGAGTCAAGCACATCACGGCCAAGCTCTGTCATATGGTATTTAGCGATTGCAGTTACTACCGATGGTTTTAAGCCCATGCCTAAACCTTCAGTTGTCAGTACTCGCATTGCTTCTTGTAGGTATGTTTTACCTGCAATGTCAGCTAGCTTTTCTTGAATACCTTCAAATTGGCCAATTGATAAACCAAACTGTTCACGCACGGCTGCATATTCAGAAGCTGACTTTAACGCCACTTGCGCTGTACTTACACCTAACGCTGGTAATGAAATACCACGACCTGCGCCTAAACAGCTAACTAGCATTTGCCAACCGCGACCGATGTTTTTCTGACCACCGATAACAAAGTCCATTGGTACAAATACTTTGTTACCACGCGTAGTACCGTTGTAAAAACGAATACCCATAGGATCATGACGATTACCAAGCTCTACGCCTGGGTGCTCTTTTGGAATAAGGGCACAAGTAATACCTAGGTTTTCTTTACCACCTAATAAACCATCAGGGTCAACTACTTTAAACGCTAAACCAAGTACAGTAGCAATTGGCGCGAGTGTAATGTAGCGTTTGTCCCATGTGATTTCTAGACCAAGTACTTCTTCGCCGTTGTACATGCCTTTTGTTACAGTACCTACATCAGGAATACCGCCTGCATCAGAACCTGCTTCTGGGCTGGTTAATGCAAAACATGGAATGTCTGTACCATTTGCTAAACGTGGTAAGTAATGTGCCTGTTGCTCCTCTGTACCGAAGTGAAGTAGTAACTCACCTGGGCCTAACGAGTTTGGTACCATTACAGTTACCGCAACCGCTGAACTCTTAGTCGCAATAGTACCTACAATTGTTGAGTTAGCGTATGGACTGAACTCTAAACCGCCAAACGATTTAGGGATGATCAGCGAGAAGAAACGCTCTTTTTTCAAAAACTCTAAAATGTCGTTTGGTAAATGAATACCATTTTGAATGACTGAATCATCAATCATGCTTAGTAATTCTTGTACTGGGCCGTCTAGAAACGCTTGTTCGTCTGCGGTTAGTTTTGCCGCAGGTACATCGCGTAGCGCGCTAAAATCTGGTTTACCTTGATAGATAGACCCTTCTAGCCATACATCGCCAGCGTCTAGCGCTTCTTGCTCAGTAACTGAAATACTTGGTAATACTTTTTTTAATTTTGTACGTAAACTCATAACGAACTCATCCGACCAGATAAATAATACCTACATTACGTCATAAAAATCGCTTTAGATCAATTACTCTATTCAAATAATTAACAGTTTTTGCAATTTATTTTCTTTACCTGAACGTAAACTGTTGAAATAAAAAGGCTTACAACTGTACGCTGAATTGTTATTTTTTTTGTCAAAAATTTAATAATTCAGCCTCACAACGCCGTAAATACGGATTTGGTAAGAAAGTAGAAACAAAAAAGCGCAACCTAAAATTAGGCTGCGCTTTTTAAATATGGGAATCTGAGTAAACCTAGCTTATTTTAACCACTTGTTTACCTGTAAAACCACCTGCTAACTGGTTGTTTAAGGCGCTAGATACTGCCTGCGCGTTAAAATCAACAGCTAGAATTTCAGGGTGTTTTATATCGCCATTAGAGACTGTTTCAAGCAATAAATTCCCCATAAAACTCATCCGCTGCTGCGCACATAAGCTGTTGGCTAACCACGCACCACCTAATGACACAATACTAATATTTGGCGCACGCCTAAACATTAACTGCTGTTCAAAATTAGGCAGTGGATTTAAACAAGCAATACGACCGCAAAAACGCATTAGCTCAATATTTTGAATGGTCGATTCCCCGCCCATAATATCAATAACGGCATCAAATCCTTGCGGCCCTAACTCTCGGCGAATTTTGTCACATAAGGTTTTGTCGTTGTAATCAAAGACGACATCTGCGCCTAGCTGCTTAACCAATTTGTGGTTACGCTTAGAAGCAGTTGTAAACACATCGGCACCACGTTGCTTAGCAAACTGAATAGCAAATTGCCCTACTGCACCTGCGCCCCCTTCAACAAAGAGGGTGTCGCCTTCACTTACAGCTAATTTATCTAAGCTGATAAGCGCTGCCATTCCGGCACAGGGTAATGTAGCAGCCTTGTCACTGGCTAATTGCTTGGGAATGATAGACACCGCATAATTAGGCACTTTTGCGTATTCGCTCAATACCCCTTGCTCACCAATACTGGCGTGCCACATAACACGCTCACCCACGCCAGGAAACACGCCTTTACCCGCTTTAACCACTACACCCACTGCATCTAAGCCTAAAACATGCGGATACTGCCATAAACAAAAGCCAGATTTAGCAAATTGCGCATCCACCGGATTTAAACCAACATACTCCACTTTTACTAACAGCTCATTACCTGTGCATTGAGGCACAGGTAATTGCATATCAACTAAGCTAATATCCTCATTAGGCTCCATTAAGGCAATAGCCTGCATAGATGAAGGAATAGTATTTGGGTTTGTAACTACAGTATTAGGCATCAAAAACTCTACTAGTTAGTACTACTTAACGCGTAACTCCATCGTCCATTAAATGACTGGTAAGCATTTACCTTAGCCAGTAACGATGAAATAGTTGAATCAACGGCATTTTCTTGTGCTATTAAAACATCCTGACGTGCATCTAACAACTCTAAGTAAGGAATTTGCCCTTCTTCATACATTGCTTGTGCTTGTAAAAATGCATTATTAGCAAACTGATACCGCTGCTCAGCAAAACGCGATTGCTGTGCTTGATTGACCAAGTATTGCAATGAAAGTTCACTCTCGTTAATGGCTTTTAAAACCACTTGTTGATAGTCAGTATAAGCAGCTTGACTTAAAAATTGCTGCGCATCACGCTGAGCCAGCAACGCAGGATAACTTAATAAAGACCATTGTACCTGCGGTGCAACTTGCCACTGCTGCTGGGTGTCGCTAAAACCATTACTACCCAAACTTAGCACGCCTGCAAAACCACTTAAGCTGATATCTGGCAATAAGGCTTTACTTGCTGCCACACTTAAACTATTTGCTTGGCTAAAGTCATATAATGCTCGGCTAATATCGGGTCTTAGTGCAATCGCTTGATTAGGCTTTGCTAATGACACTTGAAATGCCTTACTCAATATAGCGCGTTCATCATCAATACTCAGTGATTGCGTTGGTTGTGCACTTAATACCGCAAGCGTAGATAAATCACGAAACTTAGCATATTCAATCGCCGGAATGAGTGCTTGTTGCTGCCTAAGTTGCGCCATGGTGCGGTTTAAATCAAGCTCATTTGCCACACCTTCATCTACTTGCGCTTGCAGCACTTGAATACTTTGTTCGAGCGCTTCAATTTGCATTTCAATAATTTGTTGCTTTTGCAGGTTACCCTGATAGCTAGCAAATCCTTTAACCACAGATGACACAACTTCAATTTGTAATAGCCTAACTTGCTCGGCTTGGCTCATTGCTTGTGAATTTGCAGCATCAACGAGTGCAGTGATTCGGCCAAATAAGTCGAGCTGCCAATCAAGTGCTACATTCGCACTTGATTGTCGGCTATTGGTATCGCCTAATCCACTTCGCTTGGCTCCAACCGCAACACCGCCTTGCGGTAAGTATTGTGCTTGTTGTTCGCCAATACGTGCCAACGCACTTTTAAGCACCAGCTGACTCGTTTGTAAGTCGTAGTTATTAGCCAAAGCATTACTAACAAGCTGGTTTAATTGCGCTGAGCCTAGCTTGTGCCACCAATTTTGCTCATCTTCACCAACATACTGATCAGCCGATATTGCTTGGGCAACAAACTTGTTTACTTGTTGTTGCTCAACTGCTGTATCTATTTTGCTCGCACAGCCAGATAACACTGCAATTGCTAACACAGAGCCTAAAAATGCCGGCATCTTAAATTGATTTAAATGTAATTTAGTCATTTAAAGACTCCTCAGCGCGCTGCTTTTTTACCACCAGCATATAAAACACTGGTGTAAATAATAGCCCAAATACAGTCACACCAATCATACCTGAGAATACTGCGTTACCCATTGCATGACGCATTTCAGCACCGGCACCGGTTGCCAACACTAACGGTATAACACCCGCTGTAAAGGCAATTGAGGTCATTAAAATAGGACGTAAACGCATGCGACACGCCGCCAACATAGCCTCAAGGTGCGATAATCCGGTATCGTGTTTATCTTTGGCAAATTCCACCATTAAAATGGCGTTTTTAGAGGCCAATGCCACCAGTACAATTAACGCTATTTGAGTAAATATATTGTTGTCTGAACCTACCAACCACACCCCTAATAACGCAGAGAATATAGTCATAGGTACAATTAAAATAATGGCCAGTGGTAAACGTAGGCTTTCATACTGTGCTGCCAATACCATAAACACAAGCAATACCACCAGTGGGAACACGTACACCATGGTATTACCGGCAAGTACTTGCTGATACGTTACCTCAGTCCACTCATATTCAATACCTGTAGGTAGCGTTTTCGCCAATACATTTTCAATCGCTGTTTGCGCTTGGTCTGAGCTATAACCTGGTGCTGGGCTGCCGTTAAGTTCAGCACTTGGGTAGCCGTTGTAGTGCATAACACGATCTGGGCCTATAGTTGGCGTTACCGTAAGCACTGAGCCTAGTGGCACCATGTTACCTTCACGATTACGTACTTTTAGGTTTAGTATTTGCTCTGGGTCTACTCTAAATTCGGCATCTGCTTGGGCATTAACTTGGTAAGTACGACCAAACATATTAAAGTCGTTTACATACACTGAGCCTAAATAAATCTGCAATGAGTTAAATACTTCATCAAGCGCAATACCTTGGATAAGTGCTTGCTCGCGGTCAATATCAATATCCATTTGCGGCACTTGAATTCTAAAGCTTGAATACAGCCCCATTAACGCCGGATCTTTTTGCGCCGCGGCAATCACTGATTGCAAGCTATTAAATAATGCTTCAAAGCCTTTGTTTGCTCTATCCTCAATTTGCAGTTTAAAACCACCGGTGGTGCCTAAGCCTTGAATGGGCGGTGGCGGAAATACAGCCACAAACGCTTCATCAATAGCTGCAAAACGTTGGTTTAACTGCGCCGCAATGGCAGATGCAGACATACTCGGATCGGTACGCTCTGCAAAGGGAGCCAGTGGTGTAAATACAATGCCGCTGTTAGGGCTATTAGTAAACCCATTTACAGATAGGCCAGGAAACGCCACGGTGTTTGCAACCCCAGGAACCTCGAGCGCTATTTGCTGCATTTGTTTTACTACCGCTTCGGTTCTGTCTAAGCTTGCTGCATCTGGTAGCTGCGCAATGGCAACTAAGTATTGCTTATCTTGCTGTGGAATAAAGCCACCAGGTACCGCGTCAAACAACTTAATCGTGCCGCCAACTAAAGCAACATAGGCAACCATTACCACCACGCTCATACGAATAAGCTTTTGTACTAGCTTTTCATACCCTGTTGCACCACGGTTAAACAGTCGGTTAAATGGCTTGAATAACCAGCGACCAAATAACTTATCTAACAAGCGGGTAAACGCATCAGGCTTTGCGTCGTGCGATTTTAACAATAAGGCTGCTAGCGCCGGTGACAATGTCAGTGAGTTAAACGCAGAAATAACCGTTGAAATAGTAATGGTTAAAGCAAATTGCTTATAAAACTGCCCAGAAAGCCCAGTAATAAAAGCCGTTGGAATAAATACCGCACACAAAACTAATGCAATCGCAATAATTGGGCCGGTTACCTCTGTCATTGCAACACGTGTTGCTTCAAGCGGCGATAAGCCGTTTTCTATATTTCGTTCTACATTTTCGACCACTACAATCGCATCATCAACCACTATACCTATAGCCAGTACTAAACCAAATAGCGATAAGGTATTAATAGAAACACCAAGCCACTGCATTACAGCAAAAGTACCAATAAGTGAAACTGGCACAGCTATAAGCGGAATAATTGACGCGCGCCACGTTTGTAAAAATACAATAACGACAATAACAACCAATGCGATTGCTTCAAGCAATGTGGCTATTACCGCATCAATAGAGCCGCGAACGAATACAGTTGGATCATAAACAATGTCGTATTCAACACCTTCAGGAAAATCTTTCGATAAACGTGCCATGGTTTCACGCACCTGATCTGAAAGCTCAATGGCATTTGAACCCGGGCGTTGAAATATTGGCATTGCCAATGCGGGTTGATTATCAAGTTCAGCACGCAGTGAGTATGAGTCTTGACCTAAGTCAACACGCGCCACATCTGACAAACGCGTAAGTTGCCCTTGATCACCTACTTTAATAATGACCTGCTTAAATTCTTCAATGCTATTTAGGCGGCCTTTCACGTTTAATAAAATTTGAAATTGGCTATCGTTAGAGATTGGTTGCGCACCTAAGCTACCCGCTGCAACTTGCTGATTTTGCGAGCGCAAAGCAGCCACAACATCGGTTGCTGTAAGCTCACGTGCTGCTAATGCATCTGGATTTAACCACACACGCATAGCATATTTACCACCACCAAATAACTGAATATCACCCACGCCAGGTAAACGTGCTATTTCATCTTTAATGTTTAAATCGGCATAATTTGATAAATACGCCGTATCATGGCTATTTTGGGGTGAATATAAATGCACCACCATGGTTAAATCGGGTGATGACTTTTCAGCAACTACCCCTAAACGCTGCACCTCTTGTGGCAGGCGCGGTAATGCACTATTTACTCGGTTTTGCACTTGTACTTGAGCACGGTCTAAGTCCGTACCCAAGGCAAATGTTACCGTTAAGGTCATGCGCCCATCACTGGTTGCTTGTGAAAACATGTATAGCATGTTTTCAGTGCCGTTTATTTCTTGTTCTAGCGGCGTTGCTACTGTTTGTGCAATAACCGTTGGGTTTGCGCCCGGGTAGCTGGCTGTTACTACCACTGTAGGTGGTACAACTTCTGGGTATTCACTGACTGGCAGCTGAAATAAAGAAATGCCACCAGCAATCAAGATAATCAGCGACAGCATGGCCGCAAAAATCGGTCGCTGGATAAAAAAGTGT